>JAFZQT010000144.1 GCA_017620235.1 Butyrivibrio sp.
TATATATCTTCCCGCCCGTTCTCCGTATCGTTAAACAAAAGCGTTGTAAACAATCCAATATCAGAAATATATAGTTTAAATGTATCTATTTCCTGAGTTTGTGCGAGCGAAACTCCGGGATTACTTACACGATAACACGGAAGCACCATCTTTGAGTCAATAAGATCAAAGATTCTCTCATCATCTTTGCTCGTTTTTTGTTTACCTGTAGCGGCAGTTATTACAAATTTCTTTTTCCCGAGTGCAAGCTGTGCCGGGATCGACTTATACATATTTGATAATCTTCCAGATTTATCAATCTTCTTTAGGTCATCCATGTATAGGGAGATAATCTCCCGCTTAACTTTATCTACTGCCTCAAAATTATTTTTTTGAATATACTCATCTACAGCCTGTGGCATCCCTCCGACTGCCATATATATACGGAAATCACGCATAAGCTTTCGATTTACCGAATCACCCAAAACCGTTTCCTTCTCGGTAATCTGCTTTAAGATATCAGAGTTTTCTCCCACAGCCCACATAAACTCTTCATAATCCATAGGATATACCTGTATTTTATGCTCCTCCGAAGGGATCAGTATACCACTTACATTCTTCTTTATTGAGATGAGAGACCCTGTTTCTATATAGGCATATCGTCCATCTTTGACAAGATACTTTATTGCCTGCCTTGCTTTCGGGTATAACTGGACCTCGTCAAATATGATTACAGATCTGCCTTCTGTCAGAGTCACTCCCGTCTCTGCCTGCAATCTAAGGAAAAAACGGTCCAGATTTGCTATATCATTAAAAACAGACATTATATTATTTGATGCGCTTGCAAAATCTATCAAAATATATGAATCGAATTCATTTTGAGCGAATTCAATCGCTATCGTTGTTTTTCCCACACGTCTGGCACCTTCGAGAAGACAGGCATACCGCGGAAAGTATTCTTTTTTCCATTCAAGAAGCTCCTGATATACTTTTCTTTTAAACATATATATCCTCCAGAATACATCTATTTCAAGATGATTCTATCAGCAAAGTATATTTTTTTCAATATGTTTTCGCAGGGATAATATATCAATTTCAACAAGTGAGGTGTGAGGTTGTAGCAGGGGTAAATAGGGGTTTTTACTTCCTGTTTGCAAAAGTAAGCTCCGCTTACCTGATTTTTGCAAGAGTTACTCCAAAATCCGCACCTTGAAAACAGAATTAAGTATTGCGAAATACAGCCAAATTGGAAGTTTCTGTTACAAGAGCTGATATTACCATTACAAACCGCTTGAATTCCGGCTCTGTATAATGGTACTCTGTTCTTGAGATCACTTTTTATAGCACGCAAATTAGAAGTCGTCGCTTCGTTTGCATGTTTGCAAGGGAAACTTCCACTTCATGTCATGATGTATTGATCAGGAGATGGCTTAGGTTGGTTTTACTTCAGCAGTTCGGGTTTTAAAATGATCTCATTAGCGGGAATTGCCTGCATATTCAGCGTGGTGGCAACTTCCTCGCCGTAAAAGAAGCTGAACAGTTGATGGGCTGATCGATTGTTCAGTTTCTTTCTTGTATAAGAGTTTATGTGGTTCATCATCAACTGAACCTTATCCTGAGTAAGATTCTTGAAAGAGGTTCCTTTGGGCAGGATACGTCTTATGAATTCATGTGTAACCTCTATACTGCCCTTTTGATCGGAGCGCTGAGGATCACAGTAAAACACATAAGTTCTGCGATTCCCATCCTTATCAAACTCAATCGCCGCAGGATCAGTAAACTCACTTCCTCGGTCTGTCAGAATAACCTGAAACATCTTGCAGAACTGGTCGCGGCCAAGGCAATCATAAAGGTCGTTTATGATCTCCGTCACAGACCTGGCAGTATTGGCATCACGCATGAAAGCAAGCATGCAGGTGCTGTTCCTGAAGAAAAGAGTAAGCAACACTTTTGTTGAATCTCTTTTTCCTTCCACGGAATCCATTTCAACCACAGCATATTCCGGATGTTCTTCCATAAAGGCAAGGAAGTCCTCGTAGGTTCTACCAACATGGCACTTTTTATCGACCCTGACCTGCTTCTTTTTCTTCCGCTTCTTGTAGCGGACTTTCCGCGGAAGATCCAGATTTCCGACCGAAAGGATACCGGCATCGATGTAGTTATAAATGGTACGCTCGTCTACCATGATCAGATCAGCGTTATTAATACAAATCTGATGAATGGACTGTCCCTGCTTAATCAAAGGGGCAACAACAGCATCCAGCCTAACCAATTCTTCAGGCGTAAGATCGACTCCTTGCCTCGACTCACTGCGAATACTTTCATAGGTCTTCTGAGCCTCTTTGGCATCATAAACCTGCTTTCGGAGAGTGCATGACCTAACACTGCGACAAGAATTGCAGACATACGGCGGTTTTGTAAGGGTTTTGCAGTTCTCTTCGATAAAATCAAGACAAACTTTATTGCATTTGGAACACAAGACACAGTATGGCTCGCAATGCCACGGCGCCCCTTCAGGAATACATCCTTCTTTGCATAAGCCTGTCTTATCGCACGTATTTCTTCGGGCGCATGGATTGAATCCTCTTGATCTGGTTCCGGTTTCTTTTACAGTCAAATGTGCCTTGATTTCCTTCGAAACCGTGGAAGGATCTTTACCGATAATTGCAGCTATATCTACAAAAGGTCGGCCCTCTTTAAGCGATTTCTGGATAACGATACGATCATCGAGTGTCAGATGTTTGTATTTATAAGATGACATATACTCATCCTCCTTTAAATGAGCCATCCCCTGACACTGCTGAAACTCTTATATTTTGGCATAAAGAAAGAAGATAGTCTCCTTGCAAGACTATCTTCCACTAAGATCCTTGTAATACTTACTTCTGTTTTCAAGACGGAATCAAAAACAGCAACTGGAAGTTAATAATTCAATTGAGCAGGTTGTAGCAGGTTGTAGCAGTCGGTAAATAGGGGTTTTTACCGGTCAGTTTAACCGCCTATTACAGTTTGTTCATAATTACGCTTGTTTCACAGCATCATGCATAGTATAATCATAATGATGATATAGTTATGATAATATTATGATAATCGCATGGAGGACGATATGGTACAGATCAGGCCGGTTTCAGATTTGAGAAACAAATTTACGGATATCGAAAAATGTGTTCAAGGTGGCGA
>JAFZQT010000020.1 GCA_017620235.1 Butyrivibrio sp.
GACAGAGGCTATGACTCTTGGTACAAGAATCGTAGTTATGAAAGATGGTCTTATCCAGCAGGTTGATACACCTCAGAACCTCTATGAGAAGCCCGCTAACCTCTTCGTTGCAGGATTCATGGGATCACCTCAGATGAACTTCATCGATGCTGAAGTTGTTGTTTCAGGTGACAAGGCTAGCCTTAGAGTAGCAGATCAGCTCATCGAGCTTCCTCCTGCAAAGGCTAAGAAGGTTATCGAAGGTGGTTATGCAGGAAAGACTGTAACATTCGGTATCCGTCCTGAGGATGTTGATGATTCAGAAGTTGTTGTTAGCACATCAAAGGCTGTATTCGAGTCAACAATCAACGTTTACGAGCTTCTTGGTGCAGAAGTTTATCTGTACTTTGATCTTGATCAGTTCCCTATTACTGCAAGAGTTGATTCTCGTACAACAGCAAGACCTGGCGATAAGGTTAAATTCGCATTTGATGTTGAGAAGATCCACATCTTCGACAAAGAGACAGAAGAGACAATCACAAACTAATATTGTGAATAAACTAATGAGGGACCATGCGATGCATGGTCCCTTTTTTCAATAGGAATTTCCTGTGCTATACTAAAGATAGTTTCTTTTGAAAGGAGAAAGCATGATTTCAACGCAGACCATAAAAGGAAGTATAAGTGAACTTGCAGCTATAACCAAAGTAGATCTATGTGTGATGGATCTGGGCGGAGAGGTTGTAGCATCTACAGGCGAGATGGGCTTTTCTGATAATTCCATAATTACAAGTTTTGCCGCATCACCGGTTGATTCACAGGTGATAGGGGATGTACACCTGTTTAAAATTATGGATGATGGAGATCCTTTATACATACTGCTTTCAAAAGGCGACAATGAGCAGGCGTATATGGTTGGTAAGATTGCGGTTAGCCAGCTTCAGGCGCTCGTTCTTGCATATAAGGAAAGATTTGACAGGAATAATTTTTTCCAAAATCTCCTTCTTGATAACATGCTCATGATCGACGTATATAACAGGGCAAGAAAGCTTAAGATAGAGGTAACTGCTCCAAGAACGATAATTCTTGTTGAGACCGGACGTACGAAAGATAACAGCGCCAGAGAGCTTCTTACAAGTATGTTCGCGCCGACTTCCGGTGACTATGTTACGGCGGTGGATGAGAATAGCATAATTATCGTAAAGTCTTTGGGTAAGAATGAGTCATATGATGATGTAAATAAGATTGCGACAACTATAGTGGATATGATGAATACGGAGGCTCTTTTAAATGTAAGAGTTGCCTACGGAACAATAGTTGAAGAGATCAGGGATCTTAGTAAGTCTTTCAAAGAAGCGAAGATGGCACTCGAAGTTGGAAGAATTTTCAACGCAGAATGTAGAGCAAACGGATATAATACGCTCGGAATAGGAAGGCTTATATATCAGCTTCCCGAGAGCCTTTGCAAGATGTTTATCGATGAGATATTTGAAGACAGGGAGATACCGAGTAATCTTGACGAAGAGACTCTGAACACGATCGCAAAGTTCTTTGAGAACAATCTTAATGTATCGGAAACTTCAAGACAGCTCTTTGTGCATAGAAATACTCTTGTGTACAGGATTGAGAAACTTGAAAAGAGCTGCGGACTTGATGTGAGAAAATTCGATGATGCGCTTACTTTCAAGATAGCGCTCATGGTTCTTAATTACATGAAATATCTTAGGGAAAGAGAATAAAAGATACAGAACTAAAGAAAGCGGTCCTGTGAGGGATACATGCACGTTGACTCCCGGCAGAACGCAGGCGACCTTACAACACATGAAAGATTCTGCTTAGTGCTGCTTCGTTCCCGACCTGACACGGTTCGCAGATTTTCATTGCATAAGACCCACGCTTGCACGAAAGGACTGCTACATGCACCCTTCACAAGACCGCTCTGATTACTATACTTTTTTTTGACCGTTATGTCAATTTGTTATTGTTGGATAAGATCCTTCAAAGTGTAGCTGTCAATGTATTTGTTCACAACTTCATCCAGACCTTTCCAGAAATTTATGGAGTTGCATGAATCGGAACGGGGACATGTGACTCCGTTTTCATAGGCAACACACTCGACAGGAGTGAGAGTACCTTCAACCGTTCTTAATACGGTTCCGACATTATATTCTTCAGGACTCATGGCGAGACGGTATCCACCGTTGCTTCCGCGCATGCTGTTGAGATAGCCTGCTTTATTTAATGTGGATACGATTTGTTCCAGGTATTTGATCGGTATGTTTTGTCTCTGAGAAATGTCTTTAAGTGCAATAAAATTGCCGTTTCCAAAGCTGGCAAGATCTATCATTACTCTCAAGGCGTATCTGCCCTTTGTGGATATTCGCATAAAAAACCCCTTTTTACAGATAATTTGGGATAAGATAATGATATAGGCGTCATAAGTCTATCATGTATCATTTATGATAACAAAAATATAAAACAATTACTACCATTTTAGTAGGAAATGAGCAGTTAAAGCTGTTCAGAGAAGTAGGAAAGAAGTAAATTTATGAAAATGCAGCCAAAATCCGCAAGTGTAAACAAGAAAGAATACACTGAGGATGAGCTTAAAGATATAAAGTATATGCGAGCAGCCATCAATCAGGCTAAGAAAGCATATGCTCTTGGAGAAGTACCGATAGGATGTGTCATAGTATATGAGGACAAGATAATCGGTCGAGGCTATAACAGGCGCAATACAGACAAGACACCGCTTGCTCATGCGGAGATAACCGCGATACGTAAGGCGGGAAAAGTTATAAAAGATTGGAGACTTGAGGGGTGTAAGCTGTATGTTACTTTGGAACCGTGCCAGATGTGCGCGGGAGCAATTGTACAGGCAAGGATACCCGAAGTCATAATGGCAGCAATGAACCCTAAGGCTGGATGTGCCGGATCGGTGATGGATATTCTGAACAATCCGGATTTTAACCATCAGGTTGTTGTGAAAAAAGGCGTATTGGAAGACGAATGCAGTAAACTGCTAAAAGATTTTTTTATAGAGCTTAGAGCAAGAAATAAAGCTGAGAAAGAGCAGAAAGGGAATCTTTAAGTGAAAAAGAAGATAATTGCGCTGGTAATGACAGCAGTAATGATGGCTAGTACGATTGCATGTGGAACCGATAAGAAGGCGGTTTCAGATTTCCAGTATCGAAATATAGATGTTTCGGGACCTCCGGTTACCATTACTTATCTGACCATAGGTGACAAGCCTATAAACGGAATGACTGAAAAGGTGCTTGAGAAGCTTAATGAACTTCTTTTGAAGAAGGTAAATGCAAAGCTGGACATTTATTATATCGGTTGGAATGATTATCTGGAAAACTACAACAAGACACTCAGCCTGGGAAACGTTAATGTTGATCTGATCGCTGCAGGAAGTGACTGGCTTGATGCTTGGCCTAATGCTGCTAATGGATATTTTATGCCTCTTTCTGAAGAGATGCTTAGAACATATTGTCCCCAGACATACAGATACGTTTCATCAATGGATTGGGATTGTTGTTCTTATGATGGAAAAATCTATTTTATCCCGGAAAACGAATATACTCAGTGGATAAATTATGGCTTTGTATACAGGCTTGATAATGTTAAGCAGGTAGAAAAATCCAAGTCTGATGAGATCGGTGAAGATTTTAAGATAGGTGAGATCCAGGATTGGGATGGCCTGGACAGATTCTTTAGAAACTATAAAGAATTAAATCCTGATAAGCTTTTGTGGGATGTTGACGGAAAAGAAACCACGCAGGCTCTGGGATATATTATGTCCGAAAGTAATTATATTCCCATATATGAGCTTGGAGAGTACGGAATATGGGGAATCTTTAAGAATGCTCACAGCCAGATTGTTTCTCCGTACATGTCCGGTAATTACCTTATTAACTATGCAAAGCTCATGAAGAGATGGAACGAGCTTGGCGTATGGAGAAATGACTTTAAAGATTACAAGGATAACTATGAAGCCTTTTATAACGGGGAGACTTCTGTTGTTCTTGCAACTACGGAGGATTATTACACAACTATACAGCCCAATATGCAGATTTATCAGCCGGAAGCAAAGCTTAAATTCTTCTGGTTTGGTAAAGACAACATTTTAAAGACAAGTATATTGCATGGGGCAATGGCGGTTTCTTCAAAATCAAAGAATCCCGAAAGAGCTCTTATGGTATATGACATATTGAGAAACGATGAGGAATGTTACAGGCTTATAAGATACGGAATAGAAGGCGTGCAGTATCAGATCAATCACAACAAAGATATGCTTGAGAAGCCCAGTGGATATAATGATGAAAAAGATGGAATAACAACTAATTTCTGGTGGGGAAGAAGAGATATATTTGAAAAAGCTGATTCGAATTATGCCTGGGATGAGTATAACGAACTTAAAACAGAATATAACAAGATCGCGATCGATTATCCTTGGGATAAATATCGATTTATGACGACCAATATCAATTCTACAATTCAAGCAGTTACAAAGGTTTGCGATAAGTATATTCCTGAGATTACTTATGGCAGATATGATCGCACACCTGAGGCAGAAGTAGATGAATTCAGAAAAGAACTTCAGGCAGCGGGAATAGATGAAGTAAAAAATTATTTGCAGAATATTTATGATTCCGACAAGGATATGACCGGACATTAATAAATATCATACAAAGAAGACGAAAACTATGATAAAATAACGCCTGTAAATTGTATACATGTATAGCGTAGTAAAAATGGGTAGGAGGAACAGTAATGGTAACAACACTTGAACATGGGTGTTATCTCATAAACGGTAACACTGTAGTACCTGATAATGCAGAGGCTGCAGCTGTTCTTGCATCTAATGGCGTATCAGAGGATGCGGCTAAGAGTGCAAAAGAGAACACAATAGCATATGGAATACTTAAAGAGCATAATACTTCCGGAAACATGGAAAAGTTATGCGTTAAGTTTGATAAACTTACTTCACACGACATAACATATGTCGGAATCATTCAGACAGCAAGGGCATCGGGACTTGAGAAATTCCCTATTCCCTATGTACTTACAAACTGCCACAATTCACTTTGTGCGGTTGGTGGAACAATCAATGAAGACGACCATGTATTTGGTCTTACAGCAGCTCAGAAATACGGCGGAATCTATGTACCCCCTCATCAGGCGGTTATTCACCAGTTTGCAAGAGAGATGCTTGCAGCAGGCGGAAGCATGATTCTTGGATCTGATTCACACACAAGATACGGAGCTCTCGGAACAATGGCTATCGGAGAGGGCGGACCGGAGCTTGTTAAGCAGCTTCTCGGACAGACATATGATGTTGATATGCCGGGAGTTGTAGCAATATATCTTGAGGGAGAGCCTAAGAAGGGCGTAGGACCTCAGGACGTTGCACTTGCAATCATCGGAGAGGTGTTTGGAAGCGGCTACGTAAAGAATAAAGTAATGGAGTTTGTCGGACCTGGTGTTGAAAAGCTCAGCGCAGATTTCAGAATCGGTGTTGACGTTATGACAACAGAGACAACATGTCTTTCATCAATCTGGCAGACAGACGATACAATTAAGGAATTCTATGAGATTCACGGAAGAGTAGGCGATTACAAGGAACTCAAGCCAGGAAAGGTTGCTTACTACGACGGACTCGTAAAGGTAGATCTCAGTACTATCAATCCTATGATCGCTATGCCTTTCCATCCCAGCAATGTATATGAGATTGCAGAGGTTAATCGCAATGCAGCAGATATTCTTGCAGATGTTGAGAAGAGAGCAAGAGTCAGCTTCGGCGACAGCATAGAGTATTCACTTCAGGATAAGATCAAAGACGGTAAGTTCATTGTTGAGCAGGGAATAATCGCAGGTTGTGCAGGTGGTGGATTCGAGAACATTTGCGCAGCAGCAGATATTCTTAAGGGCCACTTTATCGGAAATGACAGATTTACACTCAGTGTATATCCTGCTTCAACTCCTATATTCATGGAAGTCGTAAAGAATGGCGCAGCTGCAGCAATCCTTGAGACAGGTGCAATCCTTAAGACAGCATTCTGCGGACCTTGCTTCGGTGCAGGTGATACTCCCGCAAACAATGCATTCAGTATCAGACATTCAACAAGAAACTTCCCTAACCGTGAAGGATCTAAGGTTCAGAACGGTCAGGTTGCATCAGTTGCACTTATGGATGCAAGATCAATTGCCGCAACAGCAGCAAATCAGGGTGTTCTTACACCTGCAACAGAGTTTGACGGAGAACTCAAGAAATACAAGTATCACTTTGACAGTGAGATTTATAAGAACCGTGTATTTGATTCACACGGAGTTGCAGATCCTTCAGTTGAGCTTCAGCTCGGACCAAACATCAAGGATTGGCCTAAGATGTCAGAGCTTCCTGAGAACATGGTGCTCAGAGTCGTATCAGAGATTCATGATCCTGTAACAACAACTGATGAGCTTATTCCTTCAGGAGAGACATCATCTTACAGATCAAATCCTCTCGGACTTGCTGAGTTTACTTTATCAAGAAAAGATCCTGCATATGTAGGACTTGCTAAAGAGATGCGCGCTGCACAGGATGCACTTGTTGAAGGCAAAGATCCTATTGCAGCTTGGGGTGAGCTCAAGGGCGTAATGGAAGTAATCGGTAAGAAGTTCGACGGAGTAAACAATGACAATGTCGGATTCGGATCAACAATCTTTGCTGTTAAGCCCGGTGACGGTTCTGCCAGAGAGCAGGCTGCATCATGCCAGAAGGTTCTTGGCGGATGGGCAAACATCGCCAATGAATATGCAACAAAGAGATATCGCTCTAACCTTATTAACTGGGGTATGCTTCCTTTTGTTATTGAAGAGGGTGATCTTCCTTTCAAGAACAAAGACTACATCTTCCTTCCGGGAATCAGAGATGCAGTTAAGAACAAGGATGAGGTTATTAAGGCATATGCTGTTGCAGGGGACAACATGACTGAGTTTGATCTTAAACTTGGTAATCTTACAGATGACGAAAGACAGATAATTCTTGACGGTTGCCTTATAAACTACAATAGAGTTAAGTAAAAGGGACTGGTATTTATATGTTTTCTGTTATGAGGCGGAAAAACAGAATAGTTGCGGCAGTACTGTTACTGTCGCTTATTGGAAGCGTCGCAGGCTGCGGCGCTTCTTCTGCTGAAAAACAGGTTGATATGACTGAGGCAAATTCGGGAGGGCCGGAAATAGCCGAAAATGGTGAATATAATGTCCCTTTGCAGATCCCAAGTGTACTTGCCGATCAGATCGGGTACAAGACGGATTCTGTTAAGACAGTCATTTTACATGGAAAGAAGATTCCCAAGACATTTAGTGTAAAAGAGTTGGGAACAAAAGAAGAGAAGTACACGGGAGATGTGGTAAAGACTGTCTATAATAATGAGACGGAAGAATATACCGGCATAGGATATTTCACAGACCTGAAGGAAGAGGGAAATTACTATGTCAGCGCAGATATAATCGGAGAGTCATATTCTTTTTCCATATCTGAAGATGCATATGCGGACTTGTTTAATGAAGCATGTAAAAAATACTACATAAATAGGTGCGGAACTTCATTATCCGAAGAATATGCGGGCGAGAATGCGCACAGTGCCTGCCATACAACTCCTGCACATATGCAGGAACACCCGGAGACAGAGATAGATGTTACCGGCGGATGGCACATGGATGAGCAGGCGGACAGGGATACCACGGTAGGATGTAAGGTGGCGGAGAATCTGCTTCTTGCGTTTGAGATGAATGAAACTGCATTTACGGATGAGGCGGGAATTCCCGAGAGTGGTAACGAGATACCTGATATTCTCGATGAAGTTCGCTACGAAATTGAATGGCTGATGAAAATGCAGGATGCAAAGACCGGCGGAGAATATGGTGCGGCGCTTACCGACAGTTCCGGCGGTGGAGATGTCATGACGTATCCTGTTATGGTCACACCTGTTTCTATGGAAGCGACAATAAACTTTGCATCGGTGCTTGCAAAATTTAGCTATATATATCAGAAATACGACGGTGGATTTGCAACCACTTGTTTAAAGGCGGCGGACAGAGCATGGAGCTGCTACTTTAACAACCAGAAGGCGCAGGATAATACCGCTGTATTCAAGGCTGCCGCAGAACTGTACAGAGCGACAGGGAATAAAGGATATGAGGCGGTTCTGGAGGATTATTTCAACAGAGAAAATTTTGGACAGATCTTTAATACTGATGACAATATAATGATCGGTTCGGTGACTTATCTTTCTACAAGTCAGACAGTTGATGTTAAGAGATGTGAGTATCTCATGAAACTATTGATGGAGCGTTCCGAGGATATCGCACAAAAAGCGGGACAATCGGCATATCTTGTTACAAAAACATCCGGCGAAAATTTCAGTGCATTGCTGGAAGACATGAGATGTCTAACCATAACCGACCATATAATATATAACCATGAATACACTACGATCATAGAAAACCATGCGCATTTTTTGATGGGTATGAATCCCGGAGCCGTAAATTATGTTACGGATACAACGGAGAGAACCTATGTAGATGATGCCGGTGTTGGGATTTTGAACGATCCTCAGGCTGATGCGCTTTTAGTATTTATGCTGAGTGTTCTTGAACAAAATAGAGAGGAATAGCACTTGTGATATAGAGCATTTTTTGCAATGTTTTTGCAAACTGTGGGATTTGCATGGGCTGTATCATGGTGCTATAGTAAACCAAATGAATGTAAATATAAATGGACTAAATATAAATTACATAGATGAAGGAACAGGCCCCTTGCTTGTTATGCTTCACGGATGGGGTTCAAACATAGATCTTTTTGCGGGAGTAATAAATTTTGCAAAAAGAGGATATCATGTTGTTGCAATGGATATGCCGGGCTTTGGAAAGAGTGATGAGCCCAAGGAACCCATGAGCGTTGAAGACTTCATGAATTTCGTAATCGATTTTATAAAGACTCTTTATCCTGATGATAGAGAGGTGATCTTCCTCGGACATTCAATGGGAGGAAGAATAATTATCAAACTTGCTTCTGGGATAAATGAGGGAAAGCTCTCGCCGGGATTCACGATTCCTAAGATCATACTTACTGATTCTGCAGGAGTTATTCCTGTTAAGACAAAAGCGCAGCAGAAGAGATCGAAGAGATACAGATTCTATAAGAATTTCATTACAAAGAGCGGTCTGTTAAAGCTTGATCCCAAGGCACTTGATAAGCTTCAGAAGAAATTTGGAAGTGCGGATTATGCCGCAGCATCTCCGGTTATGAGAAAGAGCCTTGTAATGGCGGTAAACGAGGATATGGTTCCGGCTATGCCTGCTGTTACGCAGCCGGTTCTTTTGATCTGGGGAGACAAAGATACGGCGACTCCGTTATCTGACGGTCAGAAGATGGAAGAGATTATGCCCAATGCGGGACTTGCAGTTATTGAGGGAGCGGGACACTATTCATTCCTTGATAATCTCTATGTTTACAATAAGATTCTGGGAAGTTTCCTTGGAATAAAGAATTAAGGAGAGGGAAATTTGGGAATAAAGCTAACGATATTCATCATACTATATATATGTGCTGCAGTACTGGGGCTTCGCTATTATACTCATATGCTTCAGTTATCAAGCTATCAGTTTCAGGGGTATTTTAGATTCTTAAAGACCACGGTGACTAAATACGGGCTTCATGCAGGGGCGGCAGCAGCTATTTTCGGAGCGGGATTCTTCGAGTATGCCGAAGCTTTGGAAGAAACAGACATGAACAAGATCGCAACAGGCCTTTTTGTTCTTGCTATCGTTTTTCTTGCACTTATGGCTGTTATGTACATTCCGAAAAAGGCAAAGAAAAAGTTTGTAGTTACCAAGAGAGTTCAGAGACTTTTTATCACATATGCGATCTTATTTGTGATTGTGGCTTTGGTAGCAGTTATATGTATGACATTGGGAGCTGACTGGAGTGCGGGAAAACATGCCGTTGCTGATTTCTTTGTAGCGGCTTATATAGGTTTTTTACCGCTTGTGGTTGCTCTTTCAAATCTTATAAATAAGCCTGTTGAGAACAGGATAAATCAATATTTCATCGATGATGCAAAGAGAATTCTCAAAGAGCATCAGGGACTTAGAATAATCGGTGTAACGGGAAGTTATGGAAAGACAAGCGTAAAGTATTATCTGACAACGCTTCTTTCAGAGAAATACAGGGTTCTGATGACTCCTGAAAGTTACAATACTCCGATGGGAATAGTCAGGACGATAAGAGAGAAGATGGTTCCTACTCATGAGATATTTGTATGTGAGATGGGCGCAAGACATCTTCATGATATAAAAGAGATAACGGACATAGTTCATCCGGATGATGGTATACTTACATCGATAGGTTATCAGCATCTTGAGACATTCCATTCGCTTGAAAACATCGTGAGCACAAAGTATGAGCTTCTTGATGCCGTTGATGAGAAGGCGAAGGCAGAAGGCGGTCAGCATCTTAAGTTTGCAAACGGTGATAATGAGATCATCATGGCGAACATGAAGTATAAGGATGCAATAACTTACGGTGTTTCCGAAGGTTGCGACTACAGAGTTTCGGATATTTCCGTTACGGGAGCGGGAACTACATTTAATGTGACAACTCCTGACGGCGAAACTTCAGAGTTTAATACAAAACTCGTTGGAAGACATAACGTTGAGAATATAGCCGGTGCGATCGCAGTTGCGGCAAGCTTCGGTGTTCCGATGAATAAGCTCCGCATGGCGGTAAGAAGAATTCAGCCGGTTCCTCACAGACTTGAACTTGTAAGACACGGTGCGGTTTCAATACTTGATGATGCATATAACTCGAATCCGAACGGAGCGAAGGTTGCGCTTGAAACGCTGGCTCTTTTCGAAAACTCGGTGAAGATACTTGTTACACCCGGAATGGTTGAACTTGGGGCAAAAGAAGATGAGTATAATGAGGAGTTCGGAAGACAGGCAGCAGGTGTGTGCGACTACATCATACTTGTAGGCGAGAAGCAGACTCATGCGATCAAAAAGGGAGCACTTGGTGCAGGATTTGCTGAGGACAAGCTTTTTGTAAAGAACAACCTCACAGAAGCTACACAGCTTATGTACGAGCTTGAAGCGGGAAGAGAAAAAGTAATACTTCTTGAAAACGACCTTCCCGATAACTATACATGATTAAAAAAGAAATTATGAAAGAGGGCATACTATGAAGCTTAAAGTTGCTGTTTTATTCGGCGGAAAAAGTACAGAGCATGAGATTTCCATTATCTCTGCGATTCAGGCAATAGGACATATCAATAAGGAAAAATATGATGTTGTGCCTGTTTATATTACAAAGAACAATGACTTCTATGTAGGAGAGAGTATCGACAAGATAGAAGAGTACACACATATCAACCAGCTTCTTGCAAAGAGCACACAGGTTGTATGGGTAAAAGAAAATGATAAGGTTAATCTTGTAAGATACCCCATGAAGAAGTTTGGAAACAACGTTATGACTCAGGTAGACGTTGCATTTCCTATCGTTCACGGAACAAACGTAGAAGATGGAACACTTCAGGGATTCCTTGCTACACTTGGACTTCCTGTTGTTGGATGTGATGTTCTTTCATCTGCTGTAGGAATGAACAAGTATGTTATGAAGACAGTACTTAAGGACAATGGTATTCCCGTTCTTGATTGCAAATGCTATACATGGAAAGACTATGAGGATGTAGATACACTCGTATCAAAGATAGAGGGAACATTTAAGTATCCTGTTATCATTAAGCCTCTCAACCTTGGTTCAAGTATCGGAATAAAAAAGGCTTCTGACAGAGCATCTCTTCTTGAAGCTCTTGATCTTGGATTTGAATTCTCTAAGAAGATTCTTGTTGAGCCGGCTATATCTAAGCTTAAAGAGATCAACTGCTCCGTTCTCGGAGATTATGAGTCAGCTGAAGCATCTGAGTGCGAAGAGCCTATCAACTCTGATGAGATTCTCAGCTTTGAAGATAAGTATATCGGAGGAGCAAAGGGATCCGCTAAGGGAGCAAAGACAGGCGGAAGCAAGGGAATGGCATCTCTTAAGAGAAAGATTCCTGCTGACATCTCTGATGAAATGCGTGATAAGATCAGAACAATGGCTGTTGATGCGTTCATTGCTCTTGGCTGTTCAGGAGTTTCAAGAATCGACTTCATGATCGATATGGAGACAAACAACGTATATTTCAATGAGATAAATACAATTCCGGGATCACTCTCATTCTATCTCTGGGAGCCTCTTGGAATGAAATATGAGCATCTTTTGGATAACATGATCCAGCTTGCACTTAAGGCTGACAGAGAGAATCACAAAGTGGTTTACTCTTTCGAGACAAATGTCCTTGAAGGCGTAAAGCTTGGCGGAGGTTCCAAAGGAAGTAAAGGCTGATAAGCATAAAATAACCGCTGTACTACGTAGTACAGCGGTTTTATTGTGTATAATTAATTACAGCGGTAGTTTTTCGTTCTTGATATAGGTATCTTCAATGATCTTTTTAACATAGCCGTCGATGTTCTTCTGATCTTCTTTATCAAGCTCACTGATAACAACAGGTTTGCAGTACTCGATTACGACGTGAGTAGGCTTGATAAAAGGAACGTGATTTTCGAAAATGTCACGTGAATGATTGATTACCATAGGAACAATGGGACATCCGGATTTCTGCGCGATCTTAAAGCTTCCTTTGTGGAAATCAAGCATGGGTGCATCGGTGCTGTTTCTGGTTCCTTCCGGAAAGATGCACATTGAGATGCCGTTTTTAACTTTATCAATAGCTGCAAGAACCATCTCGAGACCTTTTCTGATATCAGATCTGTCGAGGAACAGGCAATCAAGAAATACCATCCAATAGCCAAGAATAGGAATTTTCTTAATGACATCTTTTGAAATATAACCTGTAGGTCTGGGAACTCTTGGATAAGTAACCACGATATCGAAGTAGCTTCGGTGATTTCCAACGTACAGAACGGAGCGGTCCTTGGGAACGTTCTCCTCGCCGATAACTGTGGTCTTTATGCCGCATATCAGCATAACTACATTAAAAGCGAAGCTGACCAGTTTAAGAGATACTATTTTGACAGCATATGGATTGAATTTTTGAATAATCAAAAGAACAAGTTGTATCGGGATACTTATAATGAGAAATATCACGATAAAGAGTATTGCAGCGATAAAACGTATCATAAAAAGTATAACCTCATTTCTTAAAAATCTCTGATTCAAAACATATTTTACCATACAATTTAATGCCATTATCATTTATTTTGTCGTATAATGGGGCAGAGTAGTAAAAGCAACGTATCAACCACAGGGAGAATGAAATGCTAATAGTTAAGAACGGGTATCTTATCGAGCCTGAGTCAGGTTTTGAAGGATATAAAGATATAGTGATCGAAGACACAAAAATTGTGGATATTGTGGATAAAGGCTGTGCAAAAGTGGAAAAACTTTTGGAAGATTCCACGGTTCGCGTGATAGATGCTGACGGAAAGATAGTTACAGCGGGACTTGTAGACGGTCATGTGCATTTCAGGGATCCCGGATTTACTTACAAAGAAGATATAGAAACCGGCGCGAGAGCTTCGGCGAGAGGTGGATTCACTTCGGTTGTAATGATGGGAAACACCAATCCTCATATGGATAATGTTGATACAATAAAGTATGCTCTGGAAAAGGGCAAAGAAACAGGGATCAATGTTTACACCTGCGCGAATGTTACCATGAATATGGAGGGAAAAGAGCAGGTTGATATGGAAAAACTCCTGGATGCGGGAGCAGTTCTTTTTACAGATGACGGAAAACCCATAACCGATGAGAAGATAATGGAGGCTGTATGTAAGAGGGCAGCAGCGCTTGATAAGGTTGTAAGTCTCCATGAGGAAGATCCCAAGTATATTACAGATAACGGAATAAATGCGGGAGCAGTTGCAGAAAAGCTTGGTATTAAGGGCTCGCCAAGGGAAGCGGAAGTTTCCATGGTGAAAAGAGATATCGGGATAGCTGAGAGGACGGGCGCTAAGATAACGGTACAGCATATCAGCGCGGCAGAATCGGTAGACCTCATAAGACAGGCAAAAAAGAGAGGCGTAAAAGTATATGCCGAGGCAACGCCGCATCACTTCACTCTTACTGAGGATGCCGTTTTAAGGCACGGAACTTTGGCAAAGATGAACCCGCCGCTTAGGCTTGAATCTGACAGGCTTGCTATAATAGAAGGGCTTAAGGACGGTACTATAGAGATGATCGCTACAGATCATGCACCTCATTCAAAAGATGAGAAGGATAAGCCGATAAAAGAGGCTCCGAGTGGAATAACAGGAATAGAGACATCTCTTTTGCTCGGAATAAGAGAAATTGTAAATAAGGGTTATATGACGCTTACAGAGCTGATAAAGCGCATGACAATCTGCCCTGCCAAGATTTACGGGCTTGATGCGGGAAGCGTGAAAGTCGGCGAAAAAGCTGATCTGGTAATATTTGACAATAAGACGGAATGGGTGTTTGATAAGACATATTCAAAGGCAACAAATACACCATTCTTGGGAGAAACGTTCCCTGCAAAGGTTCTATATACGATCTGCAATGGAAAAGTAGTGTACGAAGCAGAGTGATTAAAGGGATTATAAGAATGAAGAAAAAGATTATTGCAGCTCTGTTGATAACTGTATTTATGACAGGGTGTCGAACAGAGGCGAGTGTGATCATGGGAGATAAAGCGAGCGAAGAAATAGCTGCTGATGTAGTCGATATACTCGGCGCAGATGCAAGCTCAACTTCTAATGACGAAATTATCGAAGACAGTGTCCCTGAAGAAGAGATTGATGAAGAGAAATACGGATCGTACGAGCAATTTATCGAGAACGTAAGGCATTGCGTTCAAAAGGGCGAACTCAAAGGGCTGGATGTTTCTTCAAATGTAGACAATATGTATAGGGGTGAATCTGAAGAAATACGATATGGATATATAATAAGAGATCTTGACGGTGATGGGATAAAAGAACTGATACTCGGTGGAAATGCATGTATAAAGGACACCGATATTTCCGGAAAAGACAGATATCATACGCTTATTTTTGACATATTTACTATGCAGGACAGCGTGATGCTGCACGTGGTAAAAAGTGAAGAAGGCGAAGATTACTATTTTGGAACTGATGGAACAATTATCAGGGAGGACAGTAAAAAAACTACCATGCCTTCAGATAAGGTAATGGAGGTTGCTACTTTTTTCAGATTTAACAAGGACAGGCTTGATATTGTAGAGGGAATCAGAGACGAATATATTGCTGAAACAGATAGAGTCAGATATTTTTATTCTAAAGATAATCCCTACTGGGACAGTTCAAATGAGATCACATATGATAAATGGATGGATATTGTCAAAGAGCATGGTAATGAATATGTGAGATTCACAGATTTCGTAGAGCCAAAGAGAACCGGAAGAAAGACAGACGTGTTCGTTTGCAAAAGAGACGAAGACTATATTGATCCAAGAATGCAGTATACGTGGAGAGATTATATCGTATTTTACAATGATAACACCGGAATATATAATGTGGGCAATGGCGGTGAAAGTTGGTTTGTATGGAACACTGAGAGAATACAATACGATAATGATCCGCTGCAGGCAAAGAATTATGTTATTGAGGGGGATACCCTAAAAATTGGGGATGAAGAATATATTAGAGAAAAGTAAATTGCATTGAGAGAAAGGAAAGGGTAGAGGAGTATGAAAAAAAGAGTTTTGGCAACTATGATGTTGTGCGTGTTTTTAACCGGGTGTCAGACGGATGTAAGTTCAATCGTTGAAGGTATCAAGGGTGAACTGGAAGATGTATCATCCGATGCCGGTGCTGAAGCTAGTGTTGAGGCAACAAGTGAAGACAGTGGCGATGATACAACAACTGCAAGTGCTTCGGAAGCAGATTATAAGCTTTATGATGATCTTATTGCGGACCTTAAAGCTGCTAAAGAAAGCGGTAGTGTTGGAAATCTGGATGTTTCCAAAAAGATTTTCAGCGCTCCTAAGGGTGAAGAATATGATTTTTCTGAGGTATATGGTTATCTGAAAAAAGATCTTGACGGTGATGGAACAGATGAGCTTATCCTTGGATCCAATTCATACATTGAGGGACTTGGAATTCCTCTTGGCAAAAGATATGATACATACATTTATGATATATTTACCATCAATGATGGCAAGCTTGTGCATGTTGTAAATTGTGGTGAAAACGAAAGTTACTATTTTGGACCCGAAGGTGAAATAATAAGAGAAGAATGGGGCTTGGAGAAACCGATAGATCTTATGGCTACATTCAGTAAGTTTAATAAAGACAAACTTGAATTGGTTGATGGAATCAGACAGGAATATCACGAAGATGCAAAGGAATCCGAAGAATATAAGAATTATTATTCCGATAAGGATCCTTACAAGGATGTCTCAAACGAGATTGAGTACGAGAAATGGCATGATATTGTCGGAAAACATGGAAATGCATTTGTAAAGTTTACGCCTTTTGAAGAGCCGGCAAAAACGACAAAGAATTATACCGTATATACCAACACATTTGAGGAAGATTATTTGGATTCGGCAATACAGTATCTGTGGAAAAGTTATGTGATTCTGTTTGATGATAACACCGGAATAGTGAGTGATTACGGCGGAGAAGGAAGATGCTATATGATCAAGTGGGATGATAAAGAAATCACTACCACAGGATGGGTTGATGGTGACGGAAAACTTCAAGCGGTTAATGACAGTTCGCCCAAACCATATAGTATTGACGGAGATAAGCTTAAGTTTGGAGAAGAAGAGTATATTAAAGAAGACAGATAATATTGAGGAGAAATCTAATGGCTAAAAAAATGAAAAAAGAGGCTAAGGTGTTAAGCCAGAAGCTTCTTGCTGACGGAATATATGACATGTGGCTTGAGACGCCTTTTGCAGGCGATGTTAAGCCGGGGCAGTTTGTTGGAGTATATCCTGTAAATAAATCCACCTTACTTCCGAGACCTATCAGTATATGCGAAGTTGACACGGATAGGTCCGCAATCCGTCTTGTATACAGGGTTGTTGGAACCGGAACAGCTGAGTTTGCACTTTATCAGCCGGGAGATTACATTAATATCCTTGGACCTTTGGGAAACGGATTTCCACTTGAAGCAGCTAAGGGTAAAAAAGTGGTTGTTATGGGCGGAGGAATAGGTGTACCGCCGCTTCTTGAAACAGCAAAGAGGCTTTCGGGTGAGGATGTCAGTGCTGTGATGGGGTACAGGAACAGTGAAACTTTTTTGTCAGATGAGTTCTCAAAGTATTCTAAGATGTACGCTGCAACCGAAGACGGAAGCGTAGGAACCAAGGGAAATGTCATTGATGCACTGAAGTCAGAGAAGATAGATTGTGATGTGATTTTTGCTTGTGGTCCAATGCCTATGTTAAGGGCAATAAAGGCATACGCATCGGAGGTCGGCGCGAAAGCATATCTTTCTCTTGAAGAGAGAATGGCATGTGGAGTAGGAGCTTGCCTTGGATGTATCTGCAAAACAAAAGAAATTGACGGCCATTCTCATGTACATAATGCGAGAATTTGTACAGACGGCCCGGTTTTTGATGCTGACGATTTGGAGATGTGATATGAATACAACAGTTGAAATAGCAGGAGTTAAATTTAAAAATCCCGTGATGACAGCATCGGGAACATTTGGCTCAGGAATGGAATATGCGGATTTTGTAGATCTTAATAAGCTTGGTGCGGTTGTTACCAAGGGCGTGGCAAATGTGCCGTGGCCCGGCAATCCCGTTCCGCGAGTAGCGGAAGTATACGGTGGTATGCTCAATGCAATTGGCCTTCAGAACCCCGGAATAGATGTTTTTGTAGAAAGAGACCTTGATTTTTTGAAAAAATATGACACAAAGGTCATTGTAAATGTTTGCGGAAAATCTGTAGAAGATTATCTTGAAGTTGTAGAGAGACTTGGCGATGAAGAACGAGTAGATATGCTTGAGATCAACGTTTCCTGCCCTAATGTCAAGGAAGGTGCGATAGCATTTGGCCAGAATAAGGATGCTCTCTATGATATTACTGAGAAGATTAAAAAGGTTGCAAAACAGCCTATTATCATGAAGCTCAGTCCCAATGTGACCAGCATTTCTGAGATGGCGAAGGCGGCAGAGGCAGCAGGAGCAGATGCTATCTCACTTATAAATACGATCACGGGAATGAAGATTGATATCTATAAGAGAAAATTTGCGCTGGCAAATAAGACAGGAGGAATGTCAGGTCCTGCAATAAAGCCTGTTGCTGTGAGAATGGTATATGAGGCGTCTCACGCGGTTGACATCCCTGTTATAGGAATGGGCGGAATTGCAAATGCCGAGGATGCGATTGAGTTCATCATGGCAGGAGCTACAGCGGTTGCAGTTGGAGCAATGAACTTCCACGATCCTTACACGACTGAAAAAGTTGTGGATGGTATCGAAGAGTATATGAAGAAATATGGTGTTGAAGACATTAACGATATTAGGAAAATAGTGTAGATAAAAGAATGATTCATCAGAAGTGTGATTGATGAATCATTCTTTTTAATTTAATACGAGGAAATTTCTCCGAAATTCCTATTAGATTAAAAAAGCTCCGCTATGGATGCGAAGCTTTTAGAATGGTAGATAATTGCTTTGCAATGCCGCTTGTATGCAAACATTTAGCGAGCAAAATGATTTTATATAGTGAGATGAAAAGTTTGACAACAAAAAAAATATATATTATATTACTGACTGAACCTAGTCAGTAAAAAGGAAAGGGAATTTATGAGAGTATCTAAAGAACCAGAGGAAAGAAAAAAAGAAATAATTGAAACTGCCATGAAGTTGTTTGCAAAAAGGGGATACAAGCATACACAGATAAAAGATATTGTTGGGAGTATTGGAGTTGCACAGGGATTATTCTATTACTATTTTAAATCTAAAGAAGAAGTAATGGAGGCAGTGGCCGAAGAGTATGCAAAAAAAATATTGTATTCTGTAGAGGTGACAATAAATTCTAGAGATACAGTTCTTGAGAAATTGGATGAAGTAGCAAAATCATTTATTATGATGTCGCAAGATCAAGAAGATATATTTATAGAAATACAGAATGCTGATGATGGGATAATACATGAGAAAGTATTTAAGTACTTAATTGAAAAACTCATACCTAAGATTGTTGAAATAGTAAAAATAGGCAATGAATCCGGGGAGTGTAATTGCAAGAATCCTGAACTATATACTCAAATATTATTATATGGCGTATCAGAAAAATTAAATAAAGTATCTTCCGAAAAAAAAATGGAAATATTTATTAGTAATCTTAGTGCATTAAAAAACTTCGTAATAAAAATATATGGCATCAGGGAGGAACAGAAAAATGAGCAAACACGAAGTAACAATTGGAATGACACAAGAAATTAAAGAGTTAATGTATGTGGAGGGGTATGCAAGTGAAAGTACCAGAATAGCTGAATTTATTGCAGCTAAGGGAGAGAGGTTTAGTTATGACAGAGAAAATAACCGCTATTTCATAAATACGTTTTACCCATCATTTCCAAGTAAGGCTTGGAATTAATGAAATTAGAATAGTACTGCCTATTCCACAAGGAAACTTGGAAAGTGAAAATAGGCGAGAAATAGCAAATTTGTATATTGATGCTATTAGGTTCGTTAAAAATATAAAAAAAGAATATGCAAATAAAGCAGAGTATCCGCAAATTACAAATTTCTGCGAATTTGAAAGTGCTTCATACATGGGATGCGCAGCAGGTGCAAATTATATATCGATTAATAATGATGGTTTGGTTACACCATGTGTGGCAGTACCTCTTTCATTCGGAAATATACGAGAAAATAGGTTAAAAGAAATATTTAATGATATGGGGAAATATTTCCCACGGTCTGGGAAAGTTTGCTATGGGAAAACATCTGGCAAGATAATACAGAAAAAGAAAATCAATACTGATATAACGCCAATTTCAGAAAGACAATCAAAGGAAGTGGCTAGTGAGTGCATTAAGTCGGAAAGTAGAGCGGCAATTTTTGACTGCTTTGTATCATAAAAAATAAAGTAGAGGGATTGTTACAAATGGCGAAAATTAGAGGAACAGGTATTTTCATACCAGATATATACTGTGATGATGATTTTATAGAAAGATATGGGAAAAGAGCCGAAGCAGCCAGTAAACTCATTGGACATAAGACGCATTATTCGGCTACAGATATAAGAACTGGTAAATTAAAATATAGTAATACCGAAATGGCTGAAAAAGCTGCTAGAAATGCTATAGAGGATGCTGGAATAAGTATAAATGATATTGGGATGATAATTTATGCTGCAGAAAACACACAATGGCAGCACGCTGTTTTGTATATTGAGTGGTAGAAGAAGGGAGGACTAATATGGCGGCATTATCATTTAGTCATGTAGTAAAGGAATATAAGGTAGGAAAAGGCAAAGTAAGAGCATTAGACGATGCTACGTTCGATATAGATGCAGGAAAAGTAACGGTTATATTGGGACCAAGTGGTTCGGGGAAAAGTACTACTCTTAATCTAATTGGAGGGATGGATAGATTAAGTAGTGGAACTATTACTGTAAATGGTAAGGATATTTCGAATATTTCAGAGAAGGCTTTAACAGATTACAGAAGAAGAAAAATTGGTTTTGTATTTCAATTCTATAATCTTATACCATCGTTAAATGCAATCGAAAATATTAGTATAGTTGAAAAAATGACAGATGATGCGTTGAATCCAGCGCAGATGTTAAAGGACGTTGGACTTGAAAACAGAGCAAAGCATTTTCCTTCAGAATTATCGGGAGGCGAGCTACAAAGACTTTCGATTGCGAGAGCGCTTTGCAAAAATCCAGATATTTTGCTATGTGATGAGCCGACAGGAGCATTAGATAGTGCAACGGGGAGAACAGTTCTTGAATTATTAGTAGATATGGCAAGAAACTATAATAAGACGGTAGTGATAGTGACACACAATGCTTCGATTGCATTGTGTGCGGACAAAGTTATCCACCTTAAAGATGGAAAAATTGAAAGAATAGAGATGAATGATAATCCGTTAAGAGTCGGTGAGGTTAACTGGTAATGAGAAAACTAATAAAAAAGATGTTTCGTGATTTGTGGCAATTGAAATCTCAATTTGTATCAATATTTCTGATGTGCATGCTGGGAATGTTGATTTATTCAGGAATTGAGGGCGTATGGAATGGAATGCAGATTCAAAAAGATAATTATTTTTCAGAGACAAATGTTGCAGATATTTGGGTAAATGCTTTAAAAATTAATACAGATGAAGCGGATGACATTAAAGAAATAGATGGAATAGCTACTATCCAACTGAGCGCAGTAATGGACGCGTATTTAGATAAAGAGACAGAAGAAAATATTCGACTTATTGCCAATGATACAAACGAAATATCTATTCCTATGATACAGGAAGGCAGCGATTACAACTGCAAAAGTAGTGGAATATGGTTGGACTATGACTATGCTAATGCAAAGAATCTAAAGGCGGGAGATAGAATAAAAATCTTTTATGATGATATAGAAACAGAACTTACTGTTCAAGGGCTGGTTTATGGCGTGGATTTTATTAGCTATACAGGTACAACTACAGCAATGATTCCTAACCATGAAAGATATACATATGGATTTGTTTCGTTTGATACGTTGAAAAAATTAAACGATAATGTTGAATATAATCAATTGAAAATAAAATTAGCAGATGAAGCAGATAGTTCAGCTATAAAAGGGAAAATAAAAACAATACTGAGGCAAAAATATTTTAGTTGCATTACAAGGGAGGAAAATACAAATATTTCATCCTATGTAAATAAAATTGGACAGATTAGAAAAATGTCAATTATGTTTTCCGTTATTTTTTTTCTGTTATCTCTTTTGACAATCAGAACAACAATGAAAAGAGTTGTGCAGAAGCAAAGAACTCAAATAGGAATAATGAAAGCATTAGGATTTTATTCTATACAAATTAAAGTTCATTACGCTTTATATGGATTAGTAGTTAGTATAACGGGAACAATAATAGGTTATTTAATTGCACCGTATACAATAACACCGGCTTTATTGGATTTGCAAAAAGATTTTTATAGCTTACCGAATTGGAATGGCGAAAATTCTATATTTTCAATCTATTTAATCGTGTTAATGGTTTTAATTTGCAGTGCAACGGCATGGTTATCAAGTAGTAAAATTGTAAGGGAAATGCCGGCAGATTCATTGAGAAACGAAGTGTTGGAAAGTAGTAAAAAAACATTTTTTGAAAAGATACCTGCATTTTGGGATAGTCTTAGTTTTGAGTGGAGATGGGTAATAAGAGATGCGGGCAAGAAAAAAATTAGAACGATAATAGGAATAATAGGTGTATTGGGAAGCATGGTGCTTCTAATGTCAAGCTTTGGAGTACAAGACACAGTTACAGAGATTAATAACAGAATATATGGTAGAGAATATTCCTATTATGAGAAATTAAAGTTAAATAATGCGAGCGATGAGACAATAAGTTCTATAAACGAAAAGCTTAGTGATGATTGCCAATGGATATACGAAGGAATGGTTGAAAGTCAAAGTTCAGAAAAAATTGTTACAGAGAATTTTTTTGTAATTGACAGGGGATATTATTGGACATTGTTTGATACTAAAAATAAGATAATTGATTTGCCGACAGACGGGATTGTTGTATCAAAGAAGGTTGCAACTGACTTAAGCGTGGCTGAAAATTCGTATATAAGCATTCTGTATAATGGGGATAATATTTGTATGAAGGTGGATCAGATAGTTGATATAAATTCTCCACAGGGAATATTTGTGAGTAAAGAGAGTTGGATAAATGCAGGAAATACTTTTTGCCCGAACACATTATTGGCTGGTGATAACTTAAATCTTGAAGATGTTAAGGAAATGGATGCTATAACTGAGACAGTTAGTCTGGAAAGTCAATATGATGATGCCGGTAGCATAATGTTAAGTGTAAAAGGTGTAATATTGATGCTTCTTGCAGCGGCAGTTCTTTTAAGTGTGGTTATACTATATAATTTGGGCCTATTAAATTATACGGAAAAGTACAGAGAGTATGCGACGCTTAGAGTTCTTGGCGCATACAATAAAGAAATTAAGGATTTAATATTTAAGAATAGTATATTGACTATAGTAATTGGATGGTTAATAGGGACGGTAGCGGGATGGATGTTTTTGACGGTGTATGTGCGGACTGTGTCAACATCATCAATAGTGTACTCGCCATATTTAAAGATTAGTTCATATGTGTTGAGCACCATAATTGCGTTGGGGTGTTCATTCGTTGTTAATGTAATTGTTTCTAAAAAGGCTGTACATATAGATATGGTGGAATCACTTAAATCTGTTGAATAAAAAAACTGGGGTATTAAATATCACCCTTTGTTACCAGATAAGTAGAGTTTATTCGTAAGATTGTGTAAATAGTTCTTTTATCTATATATAATCAATCCTTTAACGTTTTTTTATATTGTAATGGTAGAATAAAAAACGAACAGACAAGGGGACGCAAGGAAGCGGTCTGTAAAGGAAAGATTATGAAGAAGATAGTAGAAGCATTATTATATGCAGTATGTGCAGCAATAGCATTGGTTTTTCTGATTATTTTCATATCCACGATCAGCCCGGCAGCACATGATGTGCTTAGCGGAGTTGCGACAGATGTTGCGGTAATGAGGGTAGAGCGGATGGCAGAGCTTGAAAACAGCGATGCAGAAGGCGTTCAGGTTACAGAAGCAGCAAGTACCGATGCATCGGAAGAACCAAGATCTGAAGCTAAGATATATGAAGAACATATGACCAACATGAAAAAAGGACTTCACTTAGATGAGTGATCATCGAAAGTGAAAGTCCTTTTTTGTTACTAGCAACGTATTATTCTGTCAATGTTTTGCCGGTTAATTCATCAAAGCCTTTCATAACTGCATCGAAGGTGTTTTTCGAAATCTCAGGAAGTTCGCCTCCCCAAGTTTTCTCTGCCTGAGCATATCCCTTCTCAAAAGCAGCTCTCATTTTTTCAAGCTTTTCAGGATCGTTTCCGGCTAGAGTGGTGGCAAAATCAAGGATTCGCTCTGAGGTCTGTTTTACACCCCAGTATCCGTCCTCGGAAATGTCAGCCTCTGCCTGTGCTTTGGTCGCTGCATCTACTGTGAAGTCGCCTTTTGCAAGGAACTTCCACATTGAGTCTTCATCGTTGTCAGAATTGGCGATGCCGTAGGCTTTTGCCTGCTTGCCCATCATCTTCTGAACAATGTTCAAAAGTTGCTGCTGGCGCATTGCTACATCTGCCTGCATCTGCTTGATGATTTTGGTCCGGTCCGCTTCTTTGGAGGATACGTTCTTATTATCGCTCTCCTCGGATTTTTCGAACACGGCTGCAGCCTGAGTCTTTTCCTTTACTTCATCTGCTTTGCTCTTCTCGTCAACAGACGGATTAACTGATGAAGCATAGGTGGTTGCGATGTTGTTAGTAACCTCGGTAATTCCGTTTACGCCCATATCGAACTCCTTTTCTGCGACAGGGTACTAAATACCGCGCTGAAACGAAACTATGGTTTACCTAATCACCATATCGGCATTTTTATAAAAAACTTTAGCGGAATATCGAAAATTTTTCAAAATTTTATTTTTTCCTTGAGTTTGTTGTATGGTAGTGAGAAGATGTAGAAAAATAAACACGGAGTATTTGACTATGAAGATAGAGAGAAAAGCATATGCAAAGATAAATCTCGGACTTGATGTGACGGGCGTTCGAGAGGATGGATACCACATTGTAAAGATGATTATGCAGAATGTGGACCTGTACGATACGCTTACATTTGAAGATAATGACAGCGGTGAGATTGTTCTGACTGCGTCTACAGATAAAATTGAGACTGACGAGCGCAACCTCATCTGCAAAGTTGCGAAGCAGTTGAAAGAAAAGTTCGATGTAAAAAAGGGTGTGACTATGCATCTTGTTAAGAGAATTCCTGTGGCAGCCGGAATGGCAGGGGGAAGTACTGACGGTGCAGCAACATACCTTGCTCTGAATGAGTTATGGGAACTTGGGCTCAGTAAAAAAGAACTCTGCGAGCTTGCGGTGTCATTGGGAGCAGATATTCCTTATTGTATAATGGGAGGAACAGCTCTTGCCGAGGGAATTGGTGAGGAGCTCACACCTATAAGCGATATGCCCGATTGTCATTTGGTAATCGCAAAACCTGCAATAGACGTTTCAACCGGATGGGTATATAAGGAACTCGACAGTAAGGAAGTGATCACACATCCTGATATTGACGGTATTAAGGCGGCAATTGAAGCGGGTGACCTTAATAAGATGTGCTCGCTTATCGGAAATGTCCTAGAGGATGTCACAGCGACTAAGTACAAAGAAGTCGGTCAGCTTGAAGAGATATTGCGAAAAGAGGGAGCAGTCGGCGCATTTATGACAGGAAGCGGCCCTACTGTTTTTGGAGTGTTTGATAAAAAAGAAACTGCGGAAGCGGGATATAAAGCAGTAGTAGAAAGTAAACTTGCTCCGGAAGTTTTTTTGTCCGCTTCAATAAATCCCGTTAAAGAGGGTTAAGATAAGGTATGAAGAAAAAAGTTGATATAAATGTGGCAGGAATCCACATAAGAGACGGAAATGAGGAAGAACGCATAGATACAAGCTCCGGCGGTATATATGAGGTGATGACGGACGGATCTGTGTGTGTAGAATACGAAGAGGTGCAGGATATGGGAGGTCAGAGGATAAAGATTTCCAATAAAGTCACTGTACCTTCAGACTTAAAAAGTGTAGAGATTGTGCGTATGGGGGCAATGAATTCCAAGATGGTCTTTGGATCTGAGGAATATACAATGGATTACAATACCCCGTATGGTTCGATGCAGATGGAAGTCATCACAAAAAGTCTTGATTTTAAGAATGAAGAGAACGGCTTGATAGGTGAGATTTCTGCTGAATACATAATTAAAGCCGGGGATGAGATTCTTTCCGACTCTAAAATGATAATTGAGATAAAGCACAGATAATAAAAAGAGCTCTCACAGGTTGGATAGTCCAACCCGGAGAGCTTTTGTACGTTTTATTTGAGAAAATATTATTTAACCATCTTTGCGCCAGCTTTTTCCTGAGCTTTAGCAACAAGATTCTTGAAAAATCCCTTCTTTTTCTCAGGAGTTTCAACTTTGCCACGAAGACCTTTAACTTCTGTTACATAAATTCCGCTGACTGAAGCTTTAACTTCTTTCTTTACAGGAACTGAATCAAAGATCTTTTCATCACAGATAAGACTCATAACTTTATTGCCGACTCTTACCTTAAGAATGGGAAGCTTTGACCTGCGAAGAAGCTTGGGTGTCTGGTCTATAACAGCCTGAGGAAGACCTGCTTCGGTAATCTTCATTCTCTTTTTGTCAATTATAAGCATGGACATGCTCTGCTTCATAGCGTCGAGCTGAACCTGCTGTTCTTCCTGCTTCTTCTGGGCTTTTCTGCCAATTATCATAAGTGCAACTATTATTGCGATTAAGATTACTGCTATTACGATAAACACAATTAAACCGGTACTCAATCTATTATCCTCCGAAATCAATATACTATATCATAGCAAGAAGTATTGTAGCATTCTTTAGGAAGATAGGCAAATAAAATACTTTAATCATTTGGTAAGGTGTGGTAGTATAAGAAATATTGTTTTGATATGAAATAGCAAGATATTATCATATTTAAAAGGAGAAAGCATTATGAAAAAAAATCTTTCTGTATTGTTGGTCGTAGTCATGGCTTTATCGGCTCTTACAGCATGCGGATCCAAGGCTAAAGAGGAGGCAACCGCTCCAGCTGCTGAGGGCTCAGCTGTAGAAGCAGCTACTGCCGAAAGTTCTAACGACATAGCATCTTTACAGAATTTGGACAAACTTGAAGTGAAGACTCTTGATGAGATAAATCCTTTGGATTACATCACATTGGGTGAGTACAAGGGCGTGACTGTTGAAGTTGCTAAGACATCTGTTACAGATGAGGATGTTGATAACTATATCAAAAATCTCATTGAATCAAATCCTGCAAAGACAGAAATCACAGACAGACCTATACAGAATGGTGATGTTGCGAATATAGATTATGAAGGAAAATATGCCGACACTGGAGTTGCTTTCGATGGTGGAACAGCTCAGGGCTTCGATCTTGAGATTGGATCAGGTATGTTCATCCCCGGATTTGAGGACGGACTTGTCGGAGTTAATTTAGGAGATACAGTAGATCTTGATCTTACATTCCCTAAGGAATATGGTTCAAAAGACCTTGCAGGTAAGAAGGTTGTATTTACGGTTAAGGTCAACAAGATAAGTGAAAAGTCTACAGAGCCTACAGACGAATGGGCATCAGGTCTTGGAATGGAAGGCGTAACAAATCTTGAGCAGCTTAAAGCAAATTCTAAACAGCAGCTCACAGATGAGGCAGAGGCTACATATAAATCTGAAGTTGAGGCAGCTGTTATTGATAAAGTTATAGGTATTTCAGAATTTAAGGATATTCCACAGGAACTTCTTAATCATTACCTTATTCAGGAGAATGAACAGCTTGAGAATTATGCTCAGCTGTATACAGCATATGGTCAGCCTACAAGCGCCAGCGATATTGTCCGTATCATGATGCAGAACACTGCTCCCGATCAGCAGGATCCCGATGCATTCCTCAAGAATATGGTAAATGAGGTAGCTCAGCAGTTTATTACATTTGCGGCAATCGCAAAGAACGAAAACATTTCAGTTTCTGATGAGGATATTGAAAAATATCTTAAGGATGCTTTTGACGAAGGAACTACAGGATACAGCTCACTTGATGAATTGAAGGGCAATGTTGATTCTGTTGATATAAGAGAAGGTCTTATGGCAGAAAAAACTGTAGGATTCCTTGTTGATAATGCCAATGTGGTTGAGCCTGCTAATTAATTGAACATTTTTTGTTTGATACGGAATAATTTTAATTGGAGGATGTCATGGAACTTACAGATATAAAATCGTTATTTACGGAACAAGATAAATATGTAGGACAGAAAGTGACTGTCGGAGGATGGATCAGAAGTATCCGCGATTCTAAGGCTATCGGATTTATAGTATTGAATGACGGTACATTTTTTAAACCTCTCCAGATTGTTTATTCAGATGCACTTTCAAACTTTGCGCAGATCAGCAAACTCAATGTAGGTGCAGCAATCATCGCAAAAGGAACAATCGTTGCAACACCCGGAGCTAAGCAGCCTTTCGAGATGCAGGCTGAGGAAGTTGAGATAGAGGGAGCTTCTACTTCAGATTATCCTCTTCAGAAGAAGAGACATACTCTTGAGTTCCTCAGAACAATACCTCACCTTCGTGCAAGAACAAATACTTTCGAGGCAGTTTTCAAGGTTCGTTCAGTTGCTGCATATGCGATTCATTCTTTCTTCCAGGAGAGAAACTTTGTATATGTTCATACTCCTCTTATTACAGGAAGTGACTGTGAAGGTGCCGGAGAGATGTTCCAGGTAACAACTCTTGATCTTAACAATGTGCCTAAGACTGATGATGGAGCTGTTGATTTTTCAAAGGACTTCTTTGGAAAGCCTGTAAACCTTACTGTTAGCGGACAGCTTAACGTTGAGACTTATGCATTTGCATTTAAGAATGTATATACATTCGGACCTACATTCCGTGCAGAGAACTCTAACACAACAAGACATGCCGCAGAGTTCTGGATGATCGAGCCTGAGATGTGTTTTGCAGATCTTAAGGATGACTGCGATACAGCAGAAGCTATGCTTAAGTATGTTATCAACTATGTTCTTGAGCATTGTCCCGAAGAGATGGCGTTCTTTAACGAGTTCATTGATAAAGGACTTATCGACAGACTTAATAATGTTGTCAACAATGAGTTTGGTCGCATCACATATACGGAAGCTATTGATATTCTTTCAAAACACAATGATAAGTTTGATTACAAGGTATCATGGGGCTGCGATCTTCAGACAGAGCATGAGAGATATCTCACAGAAGAAGTATTCAAGAAGCCTGTCTTTGTAACAGATTATCCTAAGGATATCAAAGCGTTCTACATGAAGCTTAATCCCGATGGAAAGACAGTTGCAGCAGCAGATTGTCTTGTTCCCGGAATCGGAGAGATCATCGGCGGAAGCCAGAGAGAAGATGATCTTGAGATTCTCGAGAAGCGTATGGATGAGCTTGGAATGAAAAAGGATGATTACCAGTTCTATCTTGATCTCAGAAAGTACGGAAGTGTAAGACATGCAGGATTCGGACTTGGATTTGAGCGCTGTGTAATGTACCTTACTGGAATGGGAAATATCAGAGACGTTGAGTCATTCCCTAGAACAGTTGGAAATTGTGAATTGTGATATTTGAAGAAATGCGACATTTCTTAATATCGCGTGTTATAATTATATAGAGATACTGAATAATGAGGGACAAGGAGGATGAAATGAAAAAAGGTTATTTTTTTTCTGCTATAGCTCTTTCCTTAGTCCTTAGTATGCTGGTGGTGGACCCTGTCTGGGCTACCACCAGTACTGATTTACAGCAAAAACAGAACAAGCTGGAGCAGGAAGAGCAAGCATTAAAAAATCAGAAAAAAGAGCTTGAGAAGAAAAAGAATGAAAGTCAGAAAAATCTAAATAACGCAAACGGTAAGGTGAATTCAATCGCTGCGGATCAGGGAAAAACAAAAGCGGCAATGGATGAAACTTCTAATGCGATTGTTTCTATGCTGGCTGACATAGATCTTATTAAAGAAGAGATTGAGAAAACAGAAGAGCAGATAAAGATTAAAACGGCTGAATATGAGGAAGCAAAGAAAAAGGAAGAAACCTTATATGAAGCGATGGTGCAGAGAATCAAGTTTTTATATGAGCAGGGAGAGTCTTCTTATATACAGATTCTTTTGACTGCTGCTGATTATTCGGATGCACTTAATAAAGCACAGTTTATTGAGCAGATTTATGAATATGACCGTGAGAAGCTCGCGGAATATGTAGAGGCAAAGACAGCGGCGGATAAAGCCAAGGCGCAGCTCGAAGAGGAAAAAGGGCAGCTGGAAACATCTAAATATGAGATGGAAGAAGAGCAGAAGCAAATGGAAGAAGTGCTCTCACAGTATAAGGCTCAGTATTCCGATTACGAGGTGAAGCTTGCAAAAGCAAAACAGGACGCCGCTATATATACAGCGCAGATAAAGAGTCAGCAAGCTGATATGGCATCCCTTCAGAAGCAGATAGCGTCTAAGCAGAATGAGGTTAATGAGACAAAGAAAGCTGCACAGGCTGCAAGAGAGGCTGAAGAAGCTGAGAGAAAGCGCAGGAGTGAAGAGGAGTCTAAAAAATCCAACTCAGAGAGCGGAGGCGGTTCTTCGCCGTCAGAGGGATCTAAAAATTCTTCGCCTCCACCGGCACCTTCGGGAGGCGGCTCCGGTTCTAATATTGCAAGCTATGCTTGCCAGTTCGTCGGCAATCCGTATGTTTCAGGCGGAACAAGCCTTACAAACGGAGCAGACTGTTCGGGATTTGTATATTCTGTTTATAAGGCGTTTGGAATTTCTGTTCCAAGAACATCATGGGAGCAGGGAAATTACGGAACGGAAGTATCATATTCTGATGCACAGCCCGGAGATGTTATTTACTATGGTGGGCATGTTGGAATATATATAGGCGGTGGACAGATTGTTCACGCAAGTACGCAAAAGACCGGAATCAAATACAGTTCAGCGATGTACAGACCGATCATTTGTGTCAGAAGATTTGTGTGATATACCAGTTGTTTGCCCTTATACCATAGTGTATAATCGTGCATAATTATTGTTGTAAATTTTTTCGGGAGGAACCATGACTGCAGAAGAGAAAGTAATAGTTCTTGATTTCGGCGGACAGTACAATCAGCTTGTAGCCCGTCGTGTCAGGGAATGTAATGTCTATTGTGAGATATATTCATATCGCACTCCAATAGAGCAGATAAAGGCGATGGCGCCTAAGGGAATTATTTTAACCGGAGGTCCCAACTCATGCTATGAGGATGGAGCACCAACATATACCAAGGAATTGTTTGAGCTTGGAATTCCTGTATTGGGACTTTGCTACGGAGCACAGCTTATGATGCACGTGCTCGGAGGTAAGGTTGAGAAAGCGCCTGTCAGAGAGTATGGTAAGACTCAGACTTTTATCGATGGCTCAAAAGATAAGTTGTTCGCAGGTGTTGAGGATGACACTATCGTATGGATGAGTCACTTCGACTATATCAGCAAAGTTGCATCGGGCTTTGATATCATTGCACATACAGCAGATTGTCCCGTTGCTGCGGCAGCTTGTGAAGATAAGAAGCTTTACGCTATTCAGTTCCATCCCGAAGTATTACATACAGTTAAAGGAAAAGAGATTCTCCATAATTTCGTAAGAGGTATCTGCCAGACTGCAGGTACATGGAGGATGGATTCTTTTGTTGAGAATACTATCAAAGAGATCAAGGCAAAGGTAGGAGACGGAAAAGTACTTCTTGCTCTTTCAGGAGGTGTTGATTCATCCGTTCTTGCAGCTCTTTTGGCAAAAGCAATCGGAAAGCAGCTTACATGCGTATTCGTTGATCACGGACTTCTTCGTAAGAATGAAGGTGATGAGGTTGAGGGTGTATTCGGTGAAAAAGGTAATTTCGACATCAACTTTATCCGCGTAAATGCAGCTGACAGATATTATGCTAAGCTTGCCGGAGTAGAAGAGCCTGAGCGTAAGCGTAAGATTATTGGTGAAGAGTTTATTCGTGTGTTTGAGGAAGAGGCAAAGAAAATCGGAGCCGTTGATTTCCTTGCACAGGGAACAATATATCCTGACGTTGTAGAATCAGGACTTGGCGGTGAGTCAGCCGTTATCAAGTCACATCACAATGTAGGAGGACTTCCTGATTTCGTTGACTTCAAGGAAATCATTGAGCCTCTAAAGACATTGTTCAAGGATGAAGTTCGTAAGGCAGGACTTGAGCTCGGACTTCCGGAGTATCTTGTGTTCCGTCAGCCTTTCCCCGGACCGGGACTTGGCATCCGTATCATCGGTGAAGTAACAGCCGATAAGGTACGCATCGTTCAGGATGCTGATTATATTTATAGAGAAGAGATTGCGGCAGCCGGACTTAGTAAGCTTCCGGATCAGTACTTCGCAGCTCTTTCAAATATGCGCTCCGTAGGCGTTATGGGTGATGAGAGAACTTACGATTATGCGATTGTTCTTCGCGCCGTTGAGACAGTAGACTTTATGACAGCTGAGGCTTCTGAGATTCCTTTCGAAGTTCTCCAGAAAGTCATGAGCCGTATCATCAACGAGGTTAAAGGCGTTAACCGCGTAATGTACGATCTCACTTCTAAGCCGCCCGGAACAGTGGAAATGGAATAGTACACGAAATCCCTACAAACCGTGAATTTAAGCGGCTTGTAGGGTTTTTTTAATTGGCGTTGGGTACGATTTGGGTACACTTTATTATTCTGAGGAATATTTACCCGATGACTTAATATTCATTCTTGGGATTCAGACCTATATAATCCATGAACTGATCGTGAGATTTCTGAGCTTTTAAAGCCTCAGGCCAACGTTCAGATTCCGGATAGATATCCATCCAGAGGTTGAAAGCTTCTTCTGCCTTAATAAGGGCAAGACCTCTTTCGGAAACATCTTTTATCTTTTCACACTTTTTAACTTCTTTTTGATATTCTTCATATCTTTCAAACCAGGATCTCATTAACATGAGACTCCCAAAGGAAACAGCAATCTGTTCGTTTCCTTCTTTATCTTTGTATTCAACAAGTTCCCCACTATATTGACGGAAAATCTGAAAAAGCATGTGCATGGCTTTTACACCATCAAAATCTGCACCGGTAAGAGCCTCGACATTAACGTGTAATGCTTTGGCAAGCGCTTCGAGGGATTTAAGCTTGGGATTTCTTCTGCCTGTTTCATAGGCACGAATATAAGCCTCGCTTACACCGACCTCATCACCAAGTTGTTTAAGTGTCAGACCGCGTTCCTTGCGGATACGCCTGATATTTTCACCGATTGTCATAGTTTTACGCTCCTATCGCTGTAATTGAAAAAAGCAAAAAACGTACTGCACGTACCTTTTGAATAAATAATATATCATTTGATACGGAAATGCAAGAAAAAGATATTGACACGTATCAAAAGATACGGTATTATACAAAATACAGAAGCGTATCAAATGATACGCATAAAATATAACGAACGGAATGGCGTTCAACGAACCTTGACAAGTGAATAAGGCGCAATCGGTTACATAGGTAACGAGCGATGCGGATCCCGCGCGAAGATGTCGAAAAGACGGAGCGAACCCCGGGGAATTCCAAAATGAAGAAAAGGAATCTTTAATCGCGATGAAGGCCACAAATGATACTCCTTCCCAGCCACAACTTGAACGGTGAAAACCCGTCGCACGTAATGGGGGAAGCTTGGGGGAACTAATTCTCGGAGATGCTGAACGGATGCATGTGTGATGGGAATCCTACCATCAGACCGGTTGTTGGATACAGTAACTAAAAAATTTATAAGAAAGGACAAAAAATATGAATGAAAAACTATATTACACTGCTGCAGAAATTGCACAGATGATTGGTGTTGGAAGAACTACAGCTTACGGAATCGTTAAGCAGATGAATGAGGAACTTAAGAGCCGAGGGTTCCTGGCTGTCAGGGGAAAGGTGCCAAAGGAATTCTTTGATGCGAAGTATTTTGGAGGAACCAGATGTAAGGGGGTGAGTGCCTGATGGCAAGTAGCGCAAAACGAGATCCAAACGGTACATGGCGAATACAGTACAGGTATACGGATTGGACCGGGAAAAAGCGTAAATCGCAGAAACGCGGATTTAAGACAAAAAAAGAAGCGGAAGAATGGGTTGCACACTTTAAGTACCAGCAGTCATCCGATCCGAGTATGCCGCTTCGGGATTTCTGGAAGATCTATATGGAAGATATGGGGAAAAGGCTCAAGGAAACTACCATAGAGAATAAAGAACATATATGGAGATGCAAGATAGAGCCTTACTTTGGGGACCTTCCTATAAACGAAATTACTCCGTCAAGGATACGCCGCTGGCAGAGTGAGATGATCGAGAAAGGCTTTAAGCCTACCTATCTGAAATCTATTAACAGCCAGCTTTCCGCAGTAATGAATTACGCAGTAAGGTTTTATGATCTCCGTTCTAATCCTTGTATGAAAGCCGGGAGTATGGGGAAAGGCAGGGCAGATGAAAGACCATATTGGACGCTGGAAGAGTTTAACAAATTCAGTGATGCGATAAGTAACAAGCATGAAGCATGGATGGGATTTCAGATTCTGTTTTGGACCGGAATCAGAGTGGGAGAACTTCTGGCTTTGAAAGTAGAAGATATAGATCTTGAACATGGATTCATCAGAATTGATGAGTCGTATACAAGACTCAAAAGCAAGGATATCATTTCCTCTCCCAAAACAGAGAACTCTATCAGAACCATAGTAATTCATGAAGAACTTATAGAAGAACTGCGTGAATACATGACTCGTATATATCGTCCGAGACCAAGTTCAAGATTGTTCCCTGAGAAAACAAAGCGTTTTTTTGAACACGAGATGGAAAGGGGAATAGAGCTTTCGGGAGTAAAGAAGATAACGGTTCATTGTCTCAGACATTCTCATGCTTCAATGCTTGTAGAAATGGGATTCAGTCCAATAGAGATTGCCAAGAGACTTGGACATGGGAAGGTGACTACGACAATCGAAACCTATTGCCATCCTTCGATGGACGGGCAAAAGAAAATTGCAGACAGACTTGGAAAAATGGAGCGAGGTGAAGAAGATGCCGTGTGAAAGAAAAGCCAGGTTCAGACACAATACCATAGCGTTTTGGTTAAGCGATGAAGAAAAGAAAACAGTTGAAGCCAGGATAAAGGTAGCCGGTACAGAGAAAGGGCAATATTACCGTGCTTCAATTCTTGGGCAAAAGGTTGAGATTGTTGCCGGAAGGTATCGATCCGAACGATTGGCAATTATTTTGGAAAGGTTGCTTGATAGAGCTGAAGGAGGTGATGCCTATGCAGACGAAGAGACCGCTGCGATACTGCGGGAACTGTTAGAACTATTAAAACGATAAAATCCCCTGCCGCAAACAGAGGATTTATCCCAAAGCCCAAAGGAGCTTCTGTTATCTGATATATATTCAAGCCAAGTATAACAGAGCTCCCGGGTATAAACAACTATTTTTTTAAAAACGGGAGGTAGAAATTGAATATTTTTGAAGAAGTGAAAGCCCGTGTTTCGGCAAGGCATGTTGCAGAAAACTACGGACTGAAAGTTGGCAGAAATGGAATGGCCTGTTGCCCGTTTCATAATGACAAGCATCCAAGTATGAAGATAGATGATTCACACTATCACTGCTTTGGATGTGGGGCTCATGGAGATGCTATAGGATTTGTGGCAGCCATGTTTGGGCTCGGTCAATATGAAGCGGCATGTAGGATCAATGAGGATTTCAATCTTGGGATTTGTGTGGATGCTTCAATGAGTGAAGCAGAACAAGCGGAACTTTCAAAGCAGATTCGTAACAAGAAAAAGATTACGGAAATCAAAGATCGGTTCGGTATTTGGAAGAAGACAAAAACGGATGATCTACTTGAGTGTGAGAGGCTGATTGAGAAAGCAGAAAAAGCTGTTATAGATTCACCGGATCCACATGTTGTGATCATTACGGGAAGCTTTGTGTACCTGATGCATATTAAAGCAATCGTAGGATACTGGTTGGATATCCTTTGCTTTGGAACAGAGGAAGAAACTAAAGAGTTCTTCATGACTGAAGGAAAGGAGGTGGATCGTATTGTCGCAAATATTGAGCGAGCAGGAAATGACATCCTGGGAAGAAGTAGAAAAGCGGTTGGATAATAGCCGCTCATATACGGTGGAAGAAGTAGCCGGAATGCTTTCCGTAAATGATAAGGGAAAGGCGAATCAGGGAATCGATAATTGCATGATTGCGCTAATGTATGATCCTGTTCTTTCTGGGGCAATATGTCATAACGATTTAACCGGTAAAACGGACATTATTAAAAATCTTGGCTGGGATAAACCTACCGGTGGTGGAATCAGGGATGTCGATATCGATCAGATTGAATGGTATCTGGAACGGACATACGGATTGAAGAATTATAAAGCCATCGGCAAAGCCCTCAACATCGTTGCAAGTCAAAATCATTTCCATCCTATAAAGGATTATCTTGAAAAACTGGAATGGGATGGAATCAGCAGAATCGGAGATTTACTGCCGAAGTATCTCGGTGTTGAAAAGTCAGAATATGAGACTGAAATCATGACACTTCTCATGCAGGCTGCGATTCACAGAATTTATGATCCTGGATGTAAATATGAGATTATGGTTTGCCTTATCGGCGGACAGGGAGCGGGGAAGTCTACGCTCTTCCGGCTCCTGGCTATAAAGGACGAATGGTTCTCTGATGACTTAAGACGGTTGGATGATGATAATGTTTACCGAAAGCTTCAGGGCCATTGGATCATAGAAATGCCGGAAATGCTTGCAACGGTAAATGCAAGGACTGTTGAAGAAATCAAATCCTTCCTTAGCAAGCAAAAGGACAATTATAAGATCCCTTATGAAGTGCATCCGGAGGACAGGCCCAGGCAATGCGTTTTTGTCGGTACAAGCAATACACTGGATTTTCTCCCCTTGGACAGGACCGGAAATCGAAGATTCGCTCCGATCACGGTCCATATGGAAAAAGTAGAAAAGCATATCCTTGAAGACGAACAGGAATCCCGGAAATACATCAATCAGGTTTGGGCGGAGATGATGGATTTCTATCGAAGGAATAAACGCTTTAAACTGAAACTATCAGGGAAGACGGCGGAGTATCTTAAGGAATTGCAAAAAGAGCATATGCCGGAAGATACAAATGTCGGAATTATTCAGGCTTGGCTCGACAGCTATAAAGATGATTATGTATGTAGCCGGATGATTTACCGAGATGCGCTTGGAAGAGATTCCGATAACCCGAAGCAATGGGAGCTTCAGGAAATCGGAAACATTATGAACAACAGCATTGAGGGATGGGAGAAAGGTCCGCAACATCGATTTGCTGATTACGGTCAGCAAAGGTGCTGGAAGAGGACGAAGCCGAGGAATGAGTTCCTTCCGGTGCCGGATGATGTGGAGCTGCCTTTTGAATAAAAAAGTCTTTTGAAACGCGTTTACAGATTTTGTTTACAAGCGGTTGTTTACATTTTTGTCAACGGGATTGTTGACAAAAGAAGTGAGCAATGATGCGAGCTTCGACGCTTGTAAACAATGTAAACGCGATTCGATGAAAAGACTTTTTTATAAGAAAACTGTAAACGCGCCAGGTAAACGCGTGAGCAGTTTTCGCAATCGGCATCCACGGGGACCATGTGGGTGCCGGGCTCTCCGCAGGAGTCCTGCTGAAGGCAACCCTCGGTAGAGCGACTTATGTTTTGATACGCAGTGTCAAAACTAATAAGGCGTTACTCTTGACAAGAGTAACAGAACCCCGGCGAATACGCCGGTACCCGCTTAGGCGGAGAAAATGAAAACAAATCTATGGAAGGAGAAAAAGCCTATGGCAAAAACAATTTCTTTTGTAAAAGGAAAAGGAAGCCTCCGCCATAATAATCGTGAGTTTATAGCAAACAATATTGATAAGGCGAGGGTTCCGTGGAATACCGTATATATTCAGAAACCGTTACAAGAAGCATATGAGGAAATCTTTGGAAATGCGGTAAGTGATTATAACGCAAAACAAAAAAGAAGTGACAGGAAGATAGATGATTATCTTACCAAAATTAAAAATTCCGGGAACAATGAAAAACAGTTTTATGAGACAGTTGTACAGATTGGCAAACTTGATGATACAGGAGTGCTAGATGAAAACGGAAATCTGTCTGAGGCAGCAAAGGTTGCCAGGGATATCCTGGATGAATATGCAAGGACATTTCAGGAAAGAAATCCGAATCTGATACTCTTCAACGCGGTCCTTCATATGGATGAGGCAACTCCGCATCTTCACTTGGATTATATTCCGGTGGCGCATGGATATAAAACCGGACTCTCCACAAGGAACAGTCTTACAAAAGGTTTACAGGAAATGGGGATTGCTCCGGCGGTTAGCAAGTCTGATACGGAAACTATGCACTGGCAGGAAAGAGAAAGGGCTTTTATTTCTGAATTGTGCAAGGAACATGAAATAGAAATTGAAGTACTTGGTGTAGAGCGTGAGAGTTATAGTATTCCGGAATATAAACAGGCAATGAGAGAAAAAGAAGCTGCCGAAGCAGAAATTGAAATTCTCAATGCGGAGAAGATGGAGGTCGAATCAGTTATTGCAAATATGGATCAGGATCTGAAATCCGGGAAGCAGGAAATTGAGGAACAGAAAGAAATCTTAAAAGGTATCACAGACCAAATATCCGATGCGGAGAAAAAAGTGGCGGCAAAGGAAAAAACACTTGATAAGATACTTGATGCCGGCAAACCGGTGGAAAAGGAAATTGCTGAGATTAAGTCTCAAGTATCGGAGGTTACATGCTTCTTTGGAGGAGAACCGATGGTTAAGCTTCCAAAGAAAACTTATGAAAGGATGCTTTCGAGGTATCGTGTTGCTGGGACGTTTGAAAATCTCAATCGGCAATATGCCAGTGCAATTGAGGCGAAGGACAAGACCATTGCTGGGCTAAAAGAACAGATTTCTTCACTGAAGAGTAAAGTCAGAGAGTTCACAGATTTCATTTCTGAACATGGTCTCATGGGAGTATTTAAGGAATTTATCAGGCCGAAGTCTTTGAAGGAAAAGCTGGAAATCGGAAAGCAAAAATCTCGTGAGATGGAATCTCAAAAGAGAAAGCTAACTGTTATAACTGATAAAAAACATGATATAGCAATCTAATGTTGCTATCTTTTGGAAGTGATTAAAAGAAAGGAACATGAAAAAATGGATATTGTGGATGAAGGAATAATTCTAAGACTGATAGAAGCGCATAATAACAAAGATGAGAGGGAGTTCGGAAGAACGTGCAAAACTATAGTAAAAGCTTTTGAAGAGAGAGGACAGCCCGATATAGCTGAATTGATAAGAAATAGGATATATGAAAATGCAAATGAAGAATCGGATTCAACATCAAATGATTCTAAGGCGTTACGCTACAGTATACAGCTTTCGTGGCTGAATCAACTCCGTAGGAGTGGTATGATAAGTGATGATGAACATGCAAGGGTTTTAAGACAGCTCAGAAAAGACTATGATATAGTTTCTGAATGGTCTCCGAAAAATTGAGTCCACAAAGCAAATGACCAGGAGGTAAGAAATGATTTCTACACTATATGAACCATTCCAACATTGGTCCGAAACAGGTAGTGTTTATATACTGTCAGATCTTCATTTTGATGACAGTGATTGCAAATTGATGGATCCGAATTGGATTAGTCCCAAGGAACAACTTGAGATAATTAATAAGATAGTATTTAAGTGTGATACTTTTGTTTGCCTGGGCGATGTGGGAGACCCGAAATATGTGCCGATGATAAAGGCGCGGAAAAAGATCCTGCTTTTGGGGAATCATGATGCGAGAGGCACATATAAGGATTTATTTAATGAGATTTATTCCGGTCCGCTATTTGTTTCGGACAAAATTCTTCTATCACATGAACCGATATATGGTCTGCCATGGTGTCTTAACATTCATGGACACGATCATAGTGGCATTGAAGTATATCGAGAGGGGTGCAAACATATAAATCTGGCAGCAAACGTGTGTGGATATAGGCCGGTTAACCTGGGAAAGCTTATAAAGGATGGGGTTCTTTCGGATATAGATAGCATACACCGACAGACGATTGATAGGGCTATTGAGAGGAAAAACTAATGATTTGAAACAGATATGCTTTCTATATTTGGAGGGTGAGCCCTATGCTGAATGGAGCTTAATAAATAAAATTAAATCAAGGCATAAAGATTTGTATGGTTGGTGCCGATATATCAGATAAGGAGCAGTGCCTATTTCTATTTGTGCATTGTTTTACTATATTGTTATCAAGGAGGATGACACTATGCGAATACTTACCAATGTACCAAAAGCAGAGTTAGATTATCTTGCTAATCAGCCAACAGCCAAGGCTATGATAGAAAAAGTAAAAAGTGAAGGAATCTATATTCCTGAGGGAGATACTCAGGGGGCTGCGGAATTTGTCGCTATGAGGAAACAGCAGAAGCAGGAGGATTCATTACAAATTTCTAACGAAGGGCTGGCTGCTTTGAAAAAACAAAGTGAAGATAACGAAAAGAAAGCCAAGGAAGGCAATACTGAAGAAGATCGTATCAAAGAGGAAATTGAAAAACTGAAAAAGGAACTGGCTGAGATACAGGCTAAGCAGAAAAAATCTGAACAAGCTAAGAAGGCTTTAGAGGGAAAAGCAAATGCTATTACGCAGCAAATATCAGCTTTGAGTATGCAACTGATTCAAGTGCAGAAAATGAATAGCGAATCGGGTTCAGTTTAATTTACGAAGCTATGTGTTCAAACAGACGATAGACGAATAGAAACGGATTTCAAATAATAAGCCAAAGGAGGGCAAACATTATGGCAGGAATTAACACAAATTATAGTCAGTATTATAAAGGTACAGAGCATATCAAGGGATATGGCTCTAACTCAGCACAAAAAGATACCGTTGTCCGATATCAGTTCAATACAACTGATGAAAAGGGAAACAAGGTAATGGATAAGATGTCCAAAGAAGAAACCATGCGTGTTATCAATGACATATCTTCACAGTATGGTGAAAACGTGATTGTCGAATTTTCGGGAGATGGTTTGGCTGCGTTGGAGGAATACAAAGGGAAGATGGGGCTCCCTGAAGAACATAAGGAGATACCGGATGGAATGCTCACGTTTTTTGACGATCCGGAGACTCTTTCGGCAGATCAACTTGCGATAATGAACCAAAAGCATGGGGATGATATGGAGGCTATAATGAAACGATCTGATCCTGATGCCTTTAAGGAATATGAAAAAGCTCGGAAGGATGGAATTGCTGAAGGAACAGAGAAAGGACTGGTTGCTGGCTTTCGATATATGTATCAGTGGGTTACAAAAAAGGCAAAAAGTAATCCCGGCTGGATGGATAATGAACAGAAGACACAGAAAGCGCTTGATGAAGTATCTCAAAGGTTTAAGAATGCGTATGTTTCTATCGGGGATGGAAGTAAATTCAATCTGTCTGGAGATAAAGAGTTCAGTATCATTCTATCCGATGAGGAGTTGAATATTCTTAAGAATGGGAATGATGAGGACAAAGAGAAGATTTATAAACTTATTGATGAAAGCCTACAGAAACTGTCTGAGTTTAAGGATAGTTATAAGAATGAAGATTTCTTAAAGGAATTCAAATTTGGAATAAGTGTTGGAAAAGGTAACACGATTTCATTTTTGGCGCAGTCGGAAAAAGAGTCCTTTAAGAATGACTCAGTAGAAGGGCTGCTAAGCCTGATTCGTGGTGAGAAGACAGAAGATGAGAAAGAATAAGTCTTTTCTGCTTGCTTCGTTTATGACTGTTTTGTTAGTTGTCGCCGATATAATGGATATCTAATGTAGAAGAAATGGATTGAAGCCACAAATATCAATTGTTTGCTTTGACATAGAATAAAAGTGCTTTTTGAGAGTCGTGTAGCAGCGGCTCTCTTTTTATGCCCTGAGGGAGGTGAGGCGGTTGTATCCTGTGAGCGATGCATTCCTGCAGGCGGTGCAGGAGAATACACGAAAATATTATTGGACGGGGAAGATCACAA
>JAFZQT010000003.1 GCA_017620235.1 Butyrivibrio sp.
AATACAGGTCTGGTGCGACCTGCAATTACTTTTAATGCGATTTAACTGTCAAACTCCCGAGCCTTTACCTTCTTATCTTGGACCTAAGGAAACATTTAAATTCTAAAACGGAAAGAGCTGCATTATTTGCTTTACACGCTGTTTTTTATTAAAATGGTTCAGGAGTGATTGTTCACTCTATATGGCTTAAAAAACTGAGAATTCAGAGGTGAATACAATGAAGATAGCTGTAGTTGGAACAGGATATGTTGGGCTTGCAATGTCAGTTCTTCTTGCGCAGTACAATGATGTTATTGCGGTTGATATAGTTCCTGAAAAAGTTAAGATGATAAATTCGGGGATTTCGCCGATAGTTGATAAAGAATTGGAAGAGTATCTTGCAAAGGGCAACCTGAGGCTTATGGCAACTTGTGACATTGCCGAGGCTGTTGCAAATGCGGAGTTTGTTGTTATATCTACTCCGACCAATTACGATGAGAAGCTTAATTACTTTGATACTTCTTCTGTAAGAAGTGTTGTAGAAAAGGTAAGAAGTGAAAATCCGAAAGCGTATATCGTTATCAAATCTACGATTCCTGTAGGATATACAGAGGCGCTGATGGAAGAGTACGGAACAGATCACATTCTCTTTTCACCGGAGTTCCTGAGGGAAGGAAGAGCGCTCTATGATAATCTCTATCCTTCCAGAATAATCGTAGGTTATGATACGGATTCTGAGGAAGCTGCGGAGAAAGCAGAGATGTTCATGGGACTTCTTAAGCAGGGAGCACTTAAAAAAGATGTTCCGGCACTTCTCATGAATACAACAGAGGCTGAGTCGGTTAAACTTTTTGCAAATACTTATCTTGCGCTCAGAGTATCGTTCTTCAACGAGCTTGATACTTATGCCGAGGTTAGAGGACTCAACACCAGAAACATAATTGACGGAGTTTGCCTTGATCCAAGAATCGGTGACTTCTACAACAATCCTTCATTTGGATACGGCGGATACTGTCTTCCCAAGGATACCAAGCAGCTTCTTGCAAACTATGAGGATGTTCCGAATAACCTCATCACTGCGATCGTAGATGCAAACAGAACAAGAAAAGATTTCATAGCAGACAGGGTATGGGCGCTACATCCCAAGAAGGTGGGCGTATACAGACTTACTATGAAAGCCGGTTCCGATAACTTCAGACAGTCTGCGATTCAGGGAATAATGAAGAGGATCAAATCACGGGGGATCGAGTGTGTGGTCTACGAGCCTGTGCTCAAAGAAGACACGTTCTTTAATTCAAAGGTAATCCGTGATCTTGATGAGTTCAAGAGAGAGTGCGACTTTATCATAGCAAACAGAATCACACCTGAGCTTCAGGATGTTGTCGATAAAGTTTATACACGAGATCTTTTTGGAAATGAGTAAAATAATATGGCTGACGCACTAATCACTTAGTGCGTCAGCCTCTTTATTATCTTGTGAGTGACTTAAGGTCATTGAAGAAGGTAGGATATGAAATTGATACACATTCAGAATCCTGAATGACTGTGGGACCTTCTGCAACGAGTGATGCGATTGCAAAGCTCATTGCGAGGCGATGATCTGCGTGGCAGTTTATGTTGGCTCCAAAGAGCGGCTTGCCGCCTCTGATGATCATGCCGTCGTCTGTTGCTTCGGCATCACATCCCATCGCTGTGAGATTTTCTACGACCGAGTCGATTCGGTTTGATTCTTTTACTTTAAGTTCTGCGGCGTCTCTGATGACTGTTTCACAGTCAGCGGTTGCAGCAATAACAGCAACTACAGGAAGTTCGTCGATCATAGTCGGAATGTCTTTTCCGCCGATAATGAACTTGCCGTTTTCGTTTCCGCAGAGCTTACTGTGTCTTACAAGAATGTCCGCGCGTGCTTCCTGAGAATTGTCTTCGTTAAGAAGTGTGATGTCGGCACCCATTTTTTTCAAAACATTTATGATACCTGCGCGTGTCTTGTTGACGCCTACGTTTCTGATAAGAAGTTCGGATCCGGGAACGATAAGAGCTGCTGCGATAAAGTAAGCGGCAGAAGATATGTCGCCGGGAACGTTGATGTCAATTGCTTTAAGCGGTCTTCCGGGATGAAGGATTGCAGATGCTGTTCCGAGATCTGTCACTTCGTTGTGAATGTCCGCGCCGAAAGCAGAGAGCATTATCTCTGTGTGGTTCCTTGAAAGAGCGGGTTCGCGAACGACAGTATCACCTTCGGCATAGAGACCAGCCAAGATGATTGCTGATTTAACCTGTGCGGAAGCTACAGGGCTTGTGTAATCGATTCCTTTAAGAGCTTTGCCACCTTCGATATTGAGCGGTGCACAGCCGTTTCCACGGGCTGATACGATTGATGCGCCCATAAGTGTAAGCGGATCGATAACTCTTTTCATCGGGCGCTGTTCTATGGAAGCATCGCCTGTGATAGAAGTGTCGAAAGGCTGAGCGGCAAGGATTCCGGACATAAGTCTTGTTGTCGTTCCGCTGTTTCCTGTATAGAGATTCTCAATCGGAGCGGTAAGACCGTGAAGACCTTTGCCGTGAACGATGATCTTCTTGGCGTTCTTGTATTCGTCTTTTTCGCGGTCGATAGTTACTCCGAGCTTTCTGAAACAATCAATGGTTGAAAGACAGTCGGCACTTTCGAGAAATCCTGTGATCGTTGTGTCGCCATCAGCGAGAGCGCCGAACATGATACTTCTGTGAGATATTGATTTATCACCGGGAACAGTTACTTCCCCTCTTAATGGACCTCTGGCTTTTTCTAATGTAGTCATGTGAGTCTCCTTGTTTTTTACAGATAGATGTTATAACCGTTGTCGGTAAGAACCTTGTTTGCTTTGTCGAGACCTTCCTGATCGTGAAGCTCGATTCGCAAAGTACCGCGCTCGTATTCTCTGTTGTGTACGATGCCGATGTTTTTGATGTTTATGTCATTGTCGGACAAAAGAGTCGCAACCTTGGCAAGTCTGCCCGGATGGTCGTCAATCTCGACTTTGATAGCGTAAACCGTTTGAATTGGTCCGCTTGATGTCGTAATAAATGATTCTCTGTATTCCCTTGCTTTTGAGAAGAAGGCAAGGAGTTTCTCATTGTCTTTTTCATCAATTGCAAGTTTGATCTCGTACAGCGAATCAATATATTTGGATAAAAGATCCGAGATGTTCGCTGAGTTTGTCGTGCAGATCTGTTGCCACATAACGGGCGAAGATGATGAGATTCGTGTTATGTCCTTGAATCCGCCTGCGGCGATCGTCTTCATTAGCTCGTCTTCCGAATCATTGTCTTTTACAAGATTGACCAAAGAAGCGGAGATGACATGCGGAACGTGGCTTATCGCAGCTGTGATGTAGTCGTGCTGTTTATATGCCACAACGAGCGGTATTGCGCCGATCATCTTAACGAGGTCGTAGTATCTTTTTATCCTGTCTTCATCCGTGACGCTTGTCTTGGTCAGGATGTAATAAGCGTTTTTCAAAATAGAGGACTTGGAGTTGTTAAAACCGATTCTCTCTGTACCTGCCATCGGGTGTCCGCCGATAAACTGGTCCTCGAGTCCAAGCTCTTTTATCTTTTCATGGATGCCGTTTTTTACACTTCCGATATCCGTGAGTGTTGTCTTTTTATTCAAAAAAGGAAGGAGCTTTTGGATGTTTTCATTGTTGCACTCGACGGGAGCGCACAAGAAGATATAATCGCAATCAGAAAATTCCGCGCCGATCTCATAGAGGGGAGTGTCGATTATCCCTTCTGCGTGAGCGGTATCTACAGTCTCTTTGTGTGGAGTGTAAGCGATTATTTTTGAAGACGGCTCATTTTCCTTTATCGCCCTGGCGATTGATCCGCCGATAAGTCCAAGGCCTATAAAACCATAGGTCGTATTGTTCATAAAAGGTAGAACCCCCTAAAATCATGTATTCTTGTGAAAAAACTATAACACTTTAATGTGCGAAAAGCAATTATGAAGCCTTGCTATAAGAGGCTGAAAAAGATGTTGCAATCTTTGTGCATAATTGCCTAGAATACTTGTTTTGAGTACATGTTTTTAGTAAAATACTATTAATAAGTCTTTGGGGATCTGTATCATATCTCGTACATAATACCCAAAATTGAGCGACTGGAGGATAAGATATGAACGTTTACACAACTGATAAGATTCGTAACGTGGTACTGCTCGGACATGGTGGAGCCGGAAAGACAACCTTAGCTGAAGCAATGGCTTATCTTGCCGGTATTACATCAAGGATGGGGACTGTGGAGGATGGAAACACTCTTAGCGACTTTGATAAGGAGGAGCAGAAGAGACATATTTCTATAAGCACATCGGCAATTCCCCTTGAGTGGGATGGTCACAAGATCAACCTTTTGGATACTCCCGGTTTTTTTGATTTTGTCGGGGAAGTTGAGGAGGCAATCAGCGTAGCGGATGCAGCAATTATCGTCGTTTCCGGAAAAGCCGGAATCGAAGTCGGAACGGAAAAGGCATGGGAACTTTGCGAGAAGTATAAGATCCCGCGCATGGTATTCGTTGCTGATATGGATATAGACGATGTTTCTTACAGACAGGTTGTACAGGATATGACCGACAAGTACGGAAAGAAGATGGCTCCTTTTAACCTGCCTATCCGTGAGAACGAGAAGTTCGTAGGATACGTAAATGTAATTCAGGAGAAAGGTTTTAAATGGTCGGGAAAAGAAGTTGTCGAGTGTGAAGTTCCCGAGTACAATCTCCAGAATCTGAAAATATGCAGAGACACTCTTATCGAGACCGTAGCAGAGACCTCGGAAGAGTTTATGGAAAGATATTTTAACGGAGAGACATTCTCCGAGTCCGAGATCAGAGCGGCAGTAAGGACTAACGTGTGCGACGGAAGTATTGTTCCTATCGAGATGGGGTCAAGTACTCTTTGTCAGGGTATCTACACACTTCTCGACGACATCGTAAAATATATGCCGAGTCCCGAGAACCGCAAGATGGCCGGAATCAATACAAATACAAATGAGATCTTTGAAGCAGACTTTGACTTCTCTAAGCCGAAGACAGCTTTTGTATTTAAGACAATGATAGATCCTTTCATTGGAAAATATTCACTTATCAAAGTAAGATCAGGTGTCCTTAAACCCGACGATGTTATGTTCGTTGCCGATAAGGACATGGAAGTAAAGATTGGTAAGCTCTATGTTCTTCAGGGAAACAAGACAACCGAAGTCACAGAGCTTCATGCGGGTGATCTTGGCGCGCTTCAGAAAATTGATGTTGCGACGGGAGATACTCTTTCAACCAAGGGAACACCGATACAGTATGCAAAGATGGATATTTCCCAGCCGTATACTGTTATGAGATATCATGCTCAGAATAAGAGTGATATCGATAAGATCGCGCAGTCTCTTGCTAAGATCGCTGCGGAAGATCAGACTCTCAGGGTTGTGAATGACGCAGAGAATCGTCAGACACTTCTTTACGGAATGGGCGATATGCACCTTGAGGTCATCCAGAATAAGTTAAAAGATGTATATAAGGTTTCGATAGATCTCACCAAACCTAAGGTTGCGTTCAGAGAGACTATCAGGAAAAATTCCGATGTGGAATACAAATATAAGAAGCAGACAGGCGGACACGGACAGTACGGACACGTTAAGATGCGCTTTGCTCCTCTCGGAGATCCGACGGTTCAGTATACTTTCGATCAGGAAGTAGTCGGCGGTGCGGTTCCGAAAAACTTTTTCCCTGCTGTTGAAAAAGGAATTGCGGAGTCCGTTCAGAGAGGTCCTCTTGCCGCATATCCAGTTGTCGGCGTAAAGGCAACTCTTTACGACGGATCGTATCACCCTGTTGATTCGTCCGAGATGGCATTTAAGGTTGCTGCCTCAAATGCATTCAAAAAAGGCTTTATGGATGCGACACCTGTTCTTCTTGAGCCCATAGTATCTCTTAAGGTTACTGTTCCTGAGAGCTACACAGGCGATGTAATGGGAGATCTCAATAAGAGAAGAGGAAGAGTGCTTGGAATGAATCCTTCGCTCACAGGCAAGCAGGTTATTGAAGCTGAGGTTCCTCAGATGGAACTTTATGGCTATTGCACGCAGCTTCGCTCGATGACCGGCGGAAGCGGAGAGTACGAATATACCTTTAACAGGTATGAACAGGCTCCTTCGGATGTTCAGGCAAAAGAAGTTGAGGCAAGAGCAGATAAGGTTGCTGCCGCAAACGCAGAAGAATAATAATAAAGTAATTCCTATATAAAAATAATGACATAGAAAGGCGGTTATTCCGGTATTTTGCGGAATAACCGTTTTTCTAATTAATTATTAACAAAAAGTTGGGCTGAAAAATGTAAAGAATGAACGAAAATGATTATATGTGATTATTTGTGATTGAATATGATTGCAAATTGATTTTTTGAGTGCTATATTCTAATTAGAAAATCACAAATTAACATTTTTGCTCAAGGAGATTATGAATGCTGACTGAAGAGAGAAGAGCACGTATTGTTGAGATTGTAAATGAAAAGAAGGCAGTTTCCGTTAATGAGCTGATCGAGCTTTTGGACACATCGGCTGCGACCATTCGCCGTGATATCAGCGCACTTGATCGTTCGCGCAAACTTATTAAGGTGTTCGGCGGTGCGACTGCATTGTCTTCAAGGGATGTAGATACCAAAGAGGACGCAGTCAAGATGAAGGTTCAGAAGAATGTGAAAGAAAAGGACAGCATAAGTAAGTTTGCTGCAGAGCTCATTGAGGATGACGATTTTGTTTATATTGATGCGGGCACGACGACACTTGCAATGATCGATTACTTGACCAATCACAATGCAAAGTACATCACAAACGGTGTTGTTCACGCAAGGCGTCTTATGGACAAAGGCTTTGAGACCATAATGATCGGAGGAAGACTTAAGGCTTCGACGGAAGCGGCAGTCGGACCCGATTGTGTTGAGTTTATTCGCAAATATCACTTTACGAAAGCTTTTATGGGTACAAACGGAATTTCAGTTCACGCAGGATTCACAACACCGGATGTTGACGAGGCGATGATCAAGACGGCAGCGATCAAGCATGCGTACAGATCGTATATACTTGCCGATCACACCAAATTTGACAAAGTTAATTCAGTGACTTTTGCGGACATAAAGGAATGTAGCATTATTACAGACAGACTTACGGCAAAAGAGTATGTGAATCACACAGAAGTACTTATCTGTTGCAAGTAAAGATGGAGGTTTATTGATGATTTATACGGTTACTTTTAACCCGGCGCTTGATTATGTAGTCAGAATGGATGGAGAGCTGCTTCCCGGCATGACGAATCGTTCCACCAGTGAAGAGTACTACTATGGCGGGAAGGGCATAAATGTATCCATGGTATTGTCGGAACTTGGATTTAAGAGTACGGCTTTAGGATTTGTGGCAGGCTTCATAGGACGCGCCATCGATGAAGGCGTTAAGGCAGCAGGCATTGATACCGATTTTATAACACTCGAGGAAGGAATCTCCCGGGTCAATGTCAAGATCAAGGCAGTAGCTGAAACAGAGATAAACGCTCAGGGACCAAGGATTGATGAGAAGTCACAAAAAGAACTTTTTGACAAACTCTCACATCTGAAGGGGGGAGACCTTCTTATCCTGGCGGGATCTATTCCGAGCTCACTTCCGGATGACGTATACGAAAAGATTATTTCGATGCTCGACGGAAGAGGAATAGAGTTTGTTGTGGATGCGACGAAAGATCTGCTCACAAATGTTCTTAAGTATCATCCGTTCCTTATAAAGCCAAACAATTTTGAACTTGGCGAGATCATAGGAAAGACACTTGAAACGGATGATGAGATATATGAAGGCGCGGTCCGTCTTCAGGAGATGGGAGCAAGAAACGTTCTTATTTCAATGGCAGGTGACGGAGCGATGCTGGTTGATGAAAACGGCTTGAGATATCGCATCGGAGTTCCTAAGGGAACAGTCAGAAATTCAGTCGGTGCGGGAGATTCAATGGTAGCAGGTTTTGTAGCCGGTTATTTAAAGACAAAGGATTACGAAACTGCTCTTAAAATGGGAACGGCTGCAGGTTCGGCAACGGCATTTTCGGATGGCCTTGCAAAAGCTGCAGATATTGAGAGGGTTTTTAAGGAACTTTAAACATGTAATTTGTTGTTTTAGGAGGTATTATGAGAATTACAGAGTTTATCGATCCCAGGGGGATCAAGCTTCAGGCAACATTGTCTAATCAGAATGAGGCAATCGACCAACTTATCGCACTTCATGAGTCAGCAGGAAATCTTAACGACGTTTCGGAATTCAAAAAAGCAATTCTCGATCGTGAGGCTAAGGGATCAACTGCAATCGGAAACGGAATCGCAGTTCCGCACGGTAAATCTGCATCCGTTAAAAAGGCAGGACTTGTAGCAATCACATGTCCAAAGGGAGTGGATTACAAAGCACTTGACGGAAAGCCGAGCAATCTTTTATTCATGATAGCTGCACCTGAAAATGGCGCAGATACACACCTTGAGGTACTTGCAAAGCTTATGGGAATGCTCATGGATACAGAGTTCTGCAAGAAGCTTGTAGAAGCTAAGTCAGTTGATGAATTCCTTAAGCTCATTGATTCCAAGGAAACGGAAAAAGATGCTGAGAATGGAGCGACTAAGACTGAAGCGCCTTCTAAAGCAGCAAAAAAGATAGTAGCGGTTACAGCTTGTCCTACAGGTATTGCACATACATTTATGGCGGCTGAGGCACTTGAGCTTAAGGCAAAAGAGCTGGGTATTACCTTTAGAGTTGAAAAAGACGGATCTGGCGGAGCAAAGGATCCTCTTACATCAAAGGAAATCGCTGAGGCGGATGCAGTAATCGTTGCATGTGATAAAAACATTGATATGGGACAGTTTGACGGTAAGAAAGTAGTTATGGCTTCAACAAAAGAAGCCATCCATGAACCTGAAAAGCTGTTTGAAAAAGTTGAGGCGGCTTCTGTATATCATCATTCAGGAGCGGTTACAAGAAAAGATGATGATACAAATGAGTCGGTTGGACGTAAGCTCTACAAGCATCTTATGAACGGCGTATCACATATGCTTCCGTTCGTTATAGGCGGCGGTATACTTATCGCTATCGCATTTTTGCTTGATGATTATTCAATCGATCCCAGCAGTTTCGGTACAAATACACCTGTAGCTGCATGGTTTAAGACAATCGGTGGAGCGGCATTTGGATTTATGCTTCCGATACTCGCAGGATTTATCGCACAGTCGATAGCTGACAGACCAGGTCTTGCCGTTGGTTTTGTAGGCGGATATCTTGCTTCAACGGGTGCTACGTTTGCAAATCCCGGCGGAGATATTCCTTCAGCGTTCCTCGGAGCATTGGTTGCAGGTTTTGTAGCAGGATACCTTGTTCTCTGGCTTGAGAAGGTATGTAACAAGCTACCTCAGTCGCTTGAGGGAATCAAGCCTGTTCTTATCTATCCTCTTGCAGGCATCACGATGATAGGTCTTGTTATGTGCGCTATCAATCCTATAGTGGGAGCACTTAACAACTGGATCTCAGGTGTGCTTACAGGAATGAGCAGCGGTTCGATTATCATACTCGGTATTCTTCTCGGAGCAATGATGGCTACAGATATGGGTGGTCCTCTCAACAAGGCAGCATACGTATTTGGTACAGCAGCTCTTGCTCAGCAGAATGAGACAGGATGGATGATCATGGCAGCAGTTATGGTCGGCGGTATGGTTCCTCCTATCGCGATCGCACTTGCTACAATTATCTTCCCCAAGAAGTTCACTGTAGCAGAAAGAAAAGCAGGTCCCGTAAACTTTATCATGGGCTTCTGCTTCATCACTGAGGGTGCTATCCCTTACGCAGCAGCAGATCCTTTCCGTGTAATTCCTTCACTTATGGTTGGATCGGGTGTTGCAGGAGCACTTTCAATGGCATTTAAGTGCACACTTATGGCGCCTCACGGTGGAATCTTCGTATTCCCCGTAGTTGGTAACTGGGCTCTTTATCTTGTAGCACTTGCAATTGGCTCGATCGTAAGCTGCATTTTACTCGGAGTATTGAAGAAGACAGTTGAAGATTAAAAAAGGAGAAAAAATATAATGGTTTCAAAAACAGTAAAGATCGTAAATGAACAGGGAATGCATATGCGTCCTGCGACAGTTTTCAGTCAGGCTATGATGCCTTTTACGGCAGAAGTAAATCTTTGCTTTAACGGTACAAAATATGACGGAAAGAGTGTCATGATGCTTATGGCGGCATGCATTAAGTGCGGCGCTGAAGTTGAGATTACCTGTGACGGTCCGGATGAAGAAGCTGCACTTGCAAAAGCTGTAGAGCTTGTTGAAAGCGGACTTGGAGATTGATTCTTCAAAATTACAGGAGGACAACATCTATGTACAAAGGCATAGAAGCATCTAGAGGAATTGGTATTGGCAGTATCTGTCTTATCACAGATCATGATCTGTCATTTGAAGCCAAACATATTGAAGATACAGAGGCAGAAAAGTCAAGGCTTGGTGAGGCTGTCGAGACGTTAAAGGTTAAGACAGCCGCCATGGCTGAGAATATAAGAAAGAACATCGGTCCAAAAGAGGCTGAGATCATGGAAGGACATATCGCTATGATCACCGATCCCGCGATGTCGGGAGAGATGAACAAGATGATCGATGCAGGCCAATGTGCCGAAGCAGCGGTTACTGCGGTATGTGACATGTTCATCGGAATGTTCTCGAAGATGGAAGATGAGATGATGCGCCAGCGTGCATCAGATATTTCCGATGTAAAAACAGGTCTCTTAAAGGCTTTACTTGGAGTGGAAGATGTAGATATAAGCAAGGTGCCACAGGGAACCGTGCTTGTTGCTCATGACCTTACTCCATCGATGACCTCGCAGATAGTCAAAGACAATGTGGTCGGAATCATAACCGAAGTCGGAGGTAAAACTTCACATTCCGCTATTCTTGCAAGAGCACTTGAGATTCCTGCGGTTCTTTCTGTTCCGGGAATAACGGAGCAGGTAAAAGATAAGGATATTGCCGTAGTCGATGGCACAGAGGGCGTTGTATATATTAATCCCGATGGGGAGATAGTTTCCAAATATGTTATCAAGAGGGAAGAATTTATACGCGCACAGGCTGAACTTGAGAGTTTCAGGGGGAAAGAAACTCTCACGGCGGACGGCAATAAAGTTGAGCTCTTCTGCAATATAGGTACGCCCAAGGATGCAAAGAAGGCTATAGAATGTGACGGTGAAGGCATAGGTCTTTTCCGCTCGGAGTTCCTGTTCATGGACAAGTCTCATCTTCCTTCCGAAGATGAGCAGTTTGAGGCGTATAAAGAGGCAGTTGAGATCATGAACGGTAAGACTGTCATTATACGTACCCTTGATATCGGCGGAGATAAGGACATACCTTATCTTGGTCTTGAGAAGGAAGACAATCCTTTCCTTGGATATAGGGCGGTGCGTTACTGTCTTGCAAATGCGGAGACTTACAAGACGCAGCTTCGCGGAATCTTGCGTGCAAGTGCGTTTGGTAAGGCAAAGATCATGATCCCGCTTGTTACATGTGTTGATGAGATACGCGCAGTTAAGGCGCTTGTCGAAGAGTGTAAGAGTGAGCTTAAGGCTGAGGGAATCGGCTTTGACGATAAGATAGAAGTCGGATGCATGGTCGAGACGGCAGCAGCTTCACTTATCGCTGATATGCTTGCAAAAGAAGCGGATTTCTTTTCCATAGGTACAAATGACCTTACCCAGTACACGATGAGCGTTGACAGAGGAAATGCGAAGGTAGCATATCTCTATTCGGCGTTCCAGCCTGCGGTGCTTCGTTCGATAAAGAACATCATTGAAGCCGGTAAGGCGGCAGGAATTCCTGTCGGCATGTGCGGAGAGGCGGCAGCAGATCCGCTTATGATACCGCTTCTGATCTCATTTGGACTTGATGAGTACAGCGTGAATTCGGTGCTTGTTCTTACCGCACGCAGCATCATTTCAAAGTGGTCAAAGGCAGACGCAGATGCACTCGCGCAGAAAGTTCTTGCACTTCCTACAGAAGAGGAAGTTGTTGCGGCGCTAAAGGCAGCAGCTAGATAAAAAAATATGAAGCGAAATTAAAAAAAGTGACTAAGGTGGATTATTATCGTCCTCTTAGTCACTTTTTTCGGCGTTTTTTAGAATTTACGGTATGATGAGTGACTAAATGAAACATTTTGAAGCGGTTTAGTCACTTTTATATTATGAATTTGCAGAAATCCCCTTAAAAAAGTGACTAAAATATGTAATAAAATCAGATTTAGTCACTTTTTCGAAATATCACTAGATGGATGATAATGTTGTAATGATATTGAACTATTATGTATTATAGTAAACAGCATTAGGTGTAATCAGACTTGGGAGAGTGAAAATGATAAAAGCGGTTGTTTTTGATATGTTTGAGACGCTTGTCTCGCTATTTGACGGAAGGATGTATTTTAGCGAACATATAGCGGCGGATCTTGGAGTTGAGCATATGACTTTTCGGAAGGCATGGCATGAGACGGAAGATACTCGAACATTGGGGAAGATAACAATCGAAGAAGGAATTGATGATGCGTTGAAGGCATTGGGAGTTTATTCTGAGAGTAATGCCAAGATGGTAGCCGACGGTCGAATGGCGATGCTTGAAGATACCTTTCGACTGGTCTCGGATGAATCAATTAACCTACTTAAGAATCTGCACAAGAAGGGGATTTATACAGGGCTTATAAGCAACTGTTATTCAGATGAAGCCAAAATAATAAAAGAAAGCGCGTTATATCCTTTGTTTGATGTTACGATGCTTTCTTATGAACAAGGTATGGCTAAGCCTGATCCGGCAATATATCATAAGATGGCGGAAAAACTCGGTGTTAAACCGGAAGAATGTCTTTATGTAGGAGATGGCGGATGCCGGGAACTTTTTACCGCAAGGGAGATTGGAATGCATCCTGTACAGGCATTGTGGTACAGACATCAGATGTTTGAACCGCATATTCCAAGTCCTGTGTTTGATGAATTTCCGCATGCGCAGACAAGGGCTGATATTGAAAGTTTTGTAGATGATATATTATAGTGTTAATCCCTGTTTCTTTTTGAATTATTTGAATTATAGGCAGGCAATCGCAAAGCATCGGCTAAAAAAGCTTCAAAATAAATTATTAAAAGGAATTACTTATGGATTTAAATGCAATTGAAAATTTGAATATTGACCGCGTTTTAAAGCGTGGAACAGCAGAGATAATTGAAAAGGAGTCTGACTCAATATTGCTCCGGGATACGAGGAGCAAGGTTTTGATGCTGGCTTGCGATGACGTTTCAAAAGGAATGGAAATATTAGAGCGAAATATCAGTGAATCAAAACCTATCATACTTATCACAAATCCTGAGCTTGGCAGAATGGCAGCAGAGAAATTTGGCTACGAAGGCATAATGGAGTGTTACCAGATGGCGTATTATTCAGAAGAGCCGCCAAAATCAGATAATGTTCTTACATATAAAACTGCAACAATGGATGATTATTCTTTTATAGCGAGAGAGTATGAGCTTGTGAGCGAAGAGGAGCTAAAAGAGCTCATCGAACGCGGTAATATCATTATGGGCTACGAAGACGATAATGCCATTGGATTTATAGGAGAACACCTTGAGGGTAGTGTAGGTCTTTTACAGGTTCTTTCTGAACATAGGCGTAAGGGATACGGCATGGAACTTGAGAAAGAGATGATACGCAGAACAATCGAGCGTGGCGACATTCCTTTTGGACAGGTTGTTGTAGATAATACAGCATCTCTTGAGCTTCAGAACAAGTTAGGACTTACCAAGTCTGAAGGAACTATATTCTGGATGTGGTGACGGAGGAGAATAAATCAGGTATGAGAGTGAAAATTACTGTGATTAAAAGAGAATTCTATGAGGATCTTTCAGGGGAATATCTGGTTGACGGAGTCGAGGCCGGTCCATGTCCGGTTCTTGAAGTGGGGGATGAATTCTTTTATGAAGGCGGAGCGGTTATGCCGGAAGGATTTTGCCCTGTTGCATGGCTTGATATTTATTCTTCTTTATGCGCTCTGATGAGCAGCAATAATATAATCAACGACTGGTACAAGAATCCTAAGACAAAAATTTTATGTTGTACTGATGGCACAAGACCTGTCGTTTTCAAGCTTGAACAGGTTGAATGATTTATTTTGTGCTATATAAAAAACTTGAAATATAGACTTATTATGTGTTAAGTTAGTTACATGAGTAATTAACCATGCAACCAAAAAGGGGAGGTGAACTTCGTGCTGGATAATCTAGGCGAGGAAAAATCAATCTATCTACAGATAAGCGAGATGGTAGAAGATGAGATATTGCGAGGAATACTTGCAGAGGAAGAGCAGGTTCCGAGCACAACAGAGTTATCCAAATTTTATAAAATCAATCCGGCAACCGCGGCAAAGGGAATTAATATCCTTGTAGATAAAGGGATTCTTTATAAGAAGAGAGGTATTGGCATGTTTGTACAGACCGGCGCTAGGAACAAGATAATGGAAGAGAGAAAAAGTAATTTCTATGACACGTTTGTGAAAAAGATAATCAATGAGGCAAAACTTATCGGAATAGATAAGGAAGAACTCAAGAAGATGATAGATAAGAGTAGTGAAGCGTAATAAGGAGATAGCAATGGGGATTTTATCAGGTAGAAATTTAGTAAAAAAATACGGAAAAGATACTGTAATAAAGAATGTCAATATTGATATAGAAACAGGTAAGATCTACGGGCTTCTCGGACGAAACGGTGCGGGAAAGACAACTCTTTTGTCTATGCTTACAGCGCAGAATCCGGTTACGGAGGGAACGGTAACTTTTGATGGAGAAGAAGTTTGGGAGAATGAAAAAGCTCTGTCGCATATTTGTTATTCCAGAGAAATCTCACAGGTTACAATGTTTGGTCCCAATACTTTAAAGGTAAAGGATTATCTTTCTACCGCAAGGGCATTTTATGCCAATTGGGATGAGGAGTATGCAAAAGAGCTTATAGAGCTTTTTGATATTGATCCGAGGAAAAAGATAAACAGGCTTTCAAAGGGAATGCTCTCTGTGGTTACCATAATAGTTGCGCTTGCAAGTAAAGCGGAAATTACTATTATGGATGAGCCTGTTGCAGGGCTTGATGTTGTTGCAAGGGAACAATTCTATAAACTTTTAATCGATGAATATGCCAATACGGGAAGAACTTTTGTTATAAGTACCCATATCATTGAGGAAGCTGCTTCTTTATTTGAGAGAGTGATAATCATTGATGACGGAGAGATCAAGTTTGAGGAAAAAGTGGATGAGCTTCTTGCAAGAGCATATCGTGTAAGCGGAGCAAAAGAAGCTGTTGATAAGGCTGTAAGTGGTTATAAAATTTATAATCCTGAAGTTATCAAAAGCTTTAAGGCTGTGATTGTTCTTGCGGATGAGACTGATATCGATTTTGGAAGTGATGTTCGTGTGGAGCCCGTACCACTTCAAAACCTCTTCTATGCTATGTGCAGGGGAGAAGGGAAGGGGGTATAATTTTATGAGCGAACTTTCTAAAAGAGTTGTGAAGTATTATTTTAAACAAGGTTTTAAGCTGTTTGCATATGTGCTTTTGGGCATAATACCATTGGGATGTGTGTGGGCTTTTATGGTTTATGGAAATGATTATGATTGGAAGAGACAGCTTTTTCGCATGTTATTTGGGTACTGTGAATGGCTTGTACCTTATTTTATTTTTTGTTTTTCGATGCAAGCTCCGACATGGCATGACAGCATGGCAATGTCTATGGGAGCGAGAAGGAAAGATGTTTTTTGCGGAAATCTTATTAAACAGGGTACTTTTGCGTTATGCAGTTCGTTTGGTTACATTTTGCTTATTTTATGGTCGCGTCAGACAGAACAGATGAATCATGTTCTTTTTTTATTGGCGATATCACTTGCGAGCGGCTCGGTAGGACATTTTTTGGGATATAAAGTCTATAGATACGGCAGAAAAGTCATGCTTATTTCTGTGATAGCTTTTCTTATAACTTATTCTGTAGTCAGAGTGTCCTACACGATAAATTATTATCATATGGCTAAAATGTTTTCATTTGAAAAAAATATTTTTGCATATATTTTGGGATTTATAATACTGTTTGTCGTTATGGAAATACTGATATATAAGGCTAATAAAAAGTGCGTGGTTATTATGTGACAGTAGGAGGAAATATGATCAGGGATGTTAAAGCGATTATATGTCTGAAAAAGAAGAATATGTTTTGGAATGTGGCAATAGCGATTATTGGAATCGTGGCAATGATATTTCTTATGCTTTATCTGTGGGATGATGAGCGCGCCAATTTGTATACGGGATTATATATGGCATCATTTATGGCTCTTTGCATGTGTGTAAAGGTTTGCTTTATGGCTGTTGAAATTCCGAGAGGATTAAGCTTTGGGATGACCAGAGTTAAACTTTTTGCTTGGAACAGAGTTTGGGATTTTATTGAACTTGTTATCATTTTCCTTCCCGTAGCTTTTTGGGCGGAAAACGGAGTTTATTTGAGCTTTAAGCTTATGGTTATCTTTTTTGGATTTAATATGTGGCTTGAGGGAATAGCAGGAAACAGCATTTTAAAGCTCGGAAGGGTTGCATGGTGGACGTATTATGTTTTGTTTTTTGCCTTGTTTATGACTGTTCCCAAAATTATATTTTCGATTTTAGGGTTCGAAGAAGTGCTGAATCTATTTTTTGACAGGATACTTTCAAATGGAGCGGATCAGCTTCAGATATGGATCGGTATTATAGCGTTTGTTGTTACGGGTACTTGGATAAACTGGATGACATTTAGGAAGATAGAAGTCAGATTTGTTTCATGATTCCGGCGAACAATAATAGTGTTTATGATAAGAAAATGTCCGTGTATCGCGGACATTTGTTTTTTTATACAATAAAACAACTTAAACCAATTAAGATTTGAGCAATATTTTACATTGTTTTTGAAAGTCTCTTATGTTAAGTTGTGATTATAATTTTTTGTACTTTACTATGAAAAAGTGGGAAGGATAAATAAATATGGCACAGCTTTGGGGAGGCAGATTCACCGGCAGTATCAATGAACTGGCTTGGAATTTTAACGCGTCCATCAGTTTTGACAAGAGATTTTTGGAACAGGATGTTAGAGGAAGCAAGGCGCATGCAACTATGCTTGCCAAGCAGAATATTATATCCGAAGAAGAGAAGAAGCTCATAACTGAGGGACTTGATTCTATTTTAGAGGACGTTAAGTCAGGAAAACTTGAAATTACCAGCAAATATGAGGATATTCACAGTTTCCTCGAGGCTAATCTTATAGACAGGGTCGGAGACGCAGGTAAAAAGGTCCACACGGGACGTAGCAGAAACGATCAGGTCGCTCTTGATATGAGACTTTATGCAAGAGGCGAAGTTGAGCATATGACAGATCTTTTGAAGAACATGCTCAGTACGCTTCTTGATATTATGAAAGCGAACACCGAGACATATATGCCCGGTTTTACGCATCTTCAGAAAGCACAACCCGTTACACTTGCACACCACGTAGGTGCGTATTTTGAAATGTTTAAAAGAGACCTTCTCAGGATGAAGGATATACGTGAGAGGATGAATTATTGTCCGCTCGGCGCAGGAGCGCTTGCGGGAACAACATATCCGCTCGACAGAGATTATACGGCACAGCTCCTTGATTTTTACGGACCGACACTAAACAGTATGGATTCCGTATCAGACAGGGATTATCTTATAGAGTTCCTTGCAGCTCTTTCAACTGTAATGATGCATCTTTCCAGATTCAGTGAAGAGATCATCATCTGGAACTCAAATGAGTACAGGTTTGTGGACATAGATGATGCATATTCGACAGGAAGCAGCATCATGCCACAGAAGAAAAACCCTGATATTGCGGAGCTGGTAAGAGGTAAGACCGGAAGAGTTTACGGCGACCTCATGTCACTTCTTACAACAATGAAGGGAATTCCGCTTGCATATAACAAGGATATGCAGGAGGACAAAGAGGCAGCATTTGATGCTATCGATACCGCTTCAAATTGCCTCACACTTTTTACCGACATGTTGAGAACACTTAAGTTCAACAAACAGAACATGGAAAAGAGTGCGATGATGGGCTTTACAAATGCCACAGACGCGGCAGATTACCTTGTTGTAAAGGGAATGCCTTTCAGGGATGCACATTCCGTTATCGGAAGACTTGTTCTTCACTGCATAGATAAAAAGTGTGCGATAGACGATCTTAAGATAGATGAGCTCAAGAGCTTTTCGGAACTTTTTGACGAAGATATCTATGATGCGATCAGTCTTGAGACTTGTGTAAACAAGAGGCTTACGGTCGGAGCACCGAGCCCTGTTGTAATGAAAAAAGTAATTGATGTTAATGAAGCTTTTTTAAAAGAATTTAAGCTTTAATATATTTTGATCAACGAGGAGGACGTTATGAGCGAGAAATTGAAGGTTGCAGTACTTGGTGGAACAGGAATGGTAGGACAGAGATTCATTGATATTATCAAGGATCATCCCTGGTTCGAGGTTACAACAATTGCTGCCAGCCCCAGAAGTGCAGGCCAGACATATGAAGAGGCTGTAGGAAACAGATGGAAGATGGACGGACCTATTCCTGAGTCTGTAAAAAATATAGTAATTAAGGACGTTACTGATGTTAAGGGCGTTTCAGAGGATGTTGATTTTGTTCTTTCAGCAGTAAACATGTCAAAGGATGAGATCAAGGCTATTGAGGAAGAATACGCTAAGACAGAGACTCCTGTAGTTTCAAACAACAGCGCACACAGATGGACTCCCGATGTTCCGATGATCATCCCTGAGATCAACCCTGAGCACATGGATGTTATCGAGTTCCAGAAAAAGAGACTTGGAACAACAAAGGGATTTATCGCAGTTAAGCCCAACTGCTCAATCCAGAGCTACACACCCGCTCTTACAGCATGGAAAGAGTTTGAGCCCTACGAGGTAGTTGCTACAACATACCAGGCTATTTCAGGAGCAGGTAAGAACTTTGACGAGTGGCCGGAGATGGTTGGAAACGTTATTCCTTTCATTTCAGGTGAGGAAGAGAAGTCAGAGAAAGAGCCCCTTAGAATCTGGGGTAAGGTTGAGAACGGTGTTATCGTTCCCGCTGATGATGTAAAGATCACATGCCAGTGCATCAGAATCCCTGTACTTTATGGTCACACAGCAGCTGCTTTCGTTAAGTTCAAGAAGAATCCTACAAAGGAACAGCTTATCGAGAAGCTTGAGAAATTCTCAGGACTTCCTCAGAAGCTTGAGCTTCCCAGTGCTCCCAAGCAGTTTATCCAGTATATGCAGGAAGATAACAGACCTCAGATCACACTTGACGTTAACTATGAGAATGGTATGGGCGTAAGCATTGGACGTATCCGTGAGGATTCAGTTTACGACTGGAAGTTTGTAGGTCTTTCACACAACACACTTCGTGGTGCCGCAGGTGGTGCTGTAGAGTGTGCAGAGCTCTTAAAGGCAAGCGGATATATTAACAAAAAGTGATAAGGTATGGAAGCGCAGAGACAGGACGATTTAAATTTTTTAAACAGATATTATGAGAGCGGATTGTCCAATATTCTTGTTGTCTACGGACACAGGAATATTGAACAGGATGCTTTTCTTATGAAATTCATGGAAAACAGAAAGAGCTTTTTCTATTCGGCGCGTTCGGCGTCGTCTAGGGAACAGCTCAGACTGTGGTCCGAAGAGCTTAAAAAAGACGGAATTTCAGTGGGAACAATAAACAATTATTATGATCTGTTTAATGTTTGCGCAGATTCTGTCGGAAGAGCTCCCGTTATTTTTGTTATCAGAAATTTTGAGAACATATTAAAGACAGACCGTGAATTCATGGATCAATTGACGGATTATCTTGAAAAGAACGGCAAGTACAAGCAGGTTCTTGTTCTTCTTATGAGCTACGATGTCAACTGGGTTGAAAACAGCATGGTGGCAAGCCTTGGAAATCTTGCTGCGAATATCGCAGGTTTCAGAAAGATAAAGCCGCTTCCTTTTTCTGCCCTCAGATCTTTTTATCCCAAAATGTCTTATAAAGATGCGGTTCTGACTTATTCTGTGCTTGGCGGACAGACAGGACTGTGGAGATATTTTGACGATTCGCTTTCTTTTAAAGAGAACGTTTGTAAGAATATTTTGAATAAAGATTCATTCCTCTATGGTGAGGCGATGAGACTCACTTCTGAGAACCTTCGTGAGACTGCGGTTTATCACACGATTCTTTCGGTGATGGCGCGCGGGATTAATAAGCTCAATGATATTTATCATGAGACGGGATTCTCGAGGGCTAAGATCTCTGTCTATCTCAAGACTTTGATAAATCATGATTTTGCTTACAAAGCATATTCGTTTGGAAACGTAGGAAGGGAGAATGTTGTTAAGGGCGTGTACAAGATTGCCGACCCGCTCCTTGATTTCTACTTCAGATTTATCTTCCCGAATGAAAGTAATCTTATGCGGATGCCTGCCGAGAGATTTTATGATATATTTATATCTGCAGGAATTCAAAATTATGCTACAGAACATTTTAAATCAGTTTGTCGCGAGTATATCTTGCACTGCGAGGAGAAAGGTCTTTTCCCCTTCGAGATCGAAGATGAGGGAGAATGGCTCGGTAAGGATGGAAACATCGATATTATCGTCCAGAGCGATGTGGGAGATACGGCGCTTGGAATGTGCTGTTGGCAGAGACAGGCTACACATGATGATCTTTTAAGCATAGAGTCCTGCGCAAAAAAAGCAAGACTTGAGGGAGATTATTACTATCTCTTTTCAACTGTGGGATTTGATGCGTGGTTACAGGATGCTGCCATGAAGCCCGAAAGTAAGATACGGTTGATCGGGATAGACGAACTTACGAATGGCTAAACAGGTTTATATAGCGGAAAAACCAAGTGTTGCCCAGGCGTTTGCCTCGGCAATGAAAATAAATTTTACCAGGAGAGACGGTTATCTTGAGTCGGACACCGCCATTGTTACATGGTGCGTCGGACACTTGGTAACCATGAGCTATCCTGAGGTCTATGACGAGAAATACAAAAGGTGGTCACTTGACACACTTCCTTTTATTCCGGAAACTTTCAAATACGAAGTTATCGGAAATGTCTCAAAACAATTCAAGATAGTAAAAGAACTGCTGAATAGAGAAGATGTTGACACGATATATATATGTACCGACTCGGGACGAGAGGGTGAATATATATATCGTCTTGTTGACATGCAGGCAAATGTAAAAGATAAGAAGAGAAAAAGAGTATGGATCGACTCGCAGACGGAAGATGAGATCTTGCGCGGAATCAGGGAAGCCAAGGATGACAGCGAGTATGATAACCTCGGAGCTTCGGCATTCCTCAGGGCAAAAGAGGACTACCTCATGGGTATTAACTTCTCGAGAGCTCTGACCTTGAAATATGCGTACTCTATCAAGAATTATCTCAACATAGATAAGTGCGTTGTTTCCGTGGGACGAGTAATGACCTGCGTTTTGGGAATCGTTGTTGAAAGAGAGAGGGAGATAAGAGAATTCGTTAAGACTCCTTTTTATCGCGTGATCTCAAAGGTTGATATCGCAGGGAAAAAATGCGACGCGGAGTGGCGAGTTACCGATGATTCCAAGTACAACGGCTCTTTTGACCTGTACAGTGAGAAGGGCTTTAAGACCAAAGAGGGCGCGGAGAAGCTTATAGCTGCGCTTGGAAGTACACCGGTTGAGGCATCTGTAATTAAGTGTGAGAAGAAAAAAGAAGCCAAGAATCCACCTCTTTTGTACAATCTTGCTGAGCTTCAAAATGACTGCTCCAGATTCTTTAAGATAAGCCCCGATGAGACGCTTGCGGTGGCGCAGGAGCTTTATGAGAAGAAGCTTACGACGTATCCAAGAACGGATGCCAGAGTTATGTCATCAGCGATCGCGAAGGTTATTGATAAGAATATAAACGGGCTTTCGGCGTATGCACCGTGCGCTATCTTTGCAAAGTCGATATTGCAGCACGAAGCGTATAAGGGAATAGAAAAGACAAGATACGTAAACGACAAGGCTATCACAGATCACTATGCGATAATACCTACAGGTCAGGGATTGTCGGCTCTTCAGGGGCTCAGTCCTACATCTGCAAAGGTTTATGAGATAATAGTAAGAAGGTTTCTGGCAGTTTTTTACCCGCCTGCAAATTATCAGAAGGTGGCGCTTGAGCTGTCTATGGATAATAAGGAAGAAGAGGGCAAGAAAGAGCACTTTTTTGCAAACTTCAAGATACTTACGCAGAAGGGCTATCTTCACGTGATGGATTATTCGTTCTTTAAGGACAAAGATAAGAATAAAAAATCGGATGAAGAAAAAGAAGGAGAATACGCTGACCGGACGGCTGCGTGTACTGGAGGGCCTGACCACCAAGTATGAATCGCTGGAAGCGGAGATGGTCAATGCCGGAGGAACCCGCTTCACGCCCGAATTCAACAGCGAGCTGGAAACAAGATTCGTGGAGGATATGACCAGCTACGGCGTATACCGGGAGATCACTCATCTGACCGCGTGGGAAAAGATCTGCTTGTTTACGATCACGTACCGTTCCGTTATGCTGATTTTCGGATTCCTGGGCATGGGCCTCGGGATCGCGATCGCGTCCTCCGGATCGTTCAACAGCGATCTGGAAGACGAGAAATAACGCCTGCCGGATAACCGGAAAGCCTGCACAGTTCAGAATACCGTGCAGGCTTCTTTTTATACGGCGACACGATGATCAGAGCAGCAGGCTCAGCAGGGGAATCGTGAAAATACTCAGGAGGGTCGTGAGCAGCGCGCAGTTGGCGGCCAGGTCCTGACCGTTGTGATGGATCTCCGCCAGATTCAGCAGGATGCTGGCGCAGGGGGTGCCTGCCAGAATCAGCAGGCTTCCCTTGAAGACCGGATCGAACGGGAAAGGGAGTACAAGCACCCAGCATAACAGGGGGAAAACCAGAAGTTTTCCGGCCGCGATTCCCTAGACCAGCGGTGTGGTGAACAGTTTCCGGAAGTCCATGGTGGCCAGACGGATCCCGAGGATGACCATACAG
>JAFZQT010000021.1 GCA_017620235.1 Butyrivibrio sp.
GTTCAAACCTGGTTAGTAGCTCTGCCGTACATAAGAATGACGGCGTAAGTTTAAGTAAATAGGTTACGAGGTGTGGCTCAGTTTGGCTAGAGCGCCACGTTAGGGACGTGGAGGTCGCTGGTTCAAGTCCAGTCACCTCGATCAAAAAGGGATTCGTTGAAACGAATCCCTTTTTTGCTCGAGGTGGCGGCTAAAGCCGCCGACGTAACTTCGTTACGTCGCTCCCTACGTAAAAAGTATGCGTGAAGCATGCACACTTTTTACTACGGTCCCGCGCGTTATAAAAGAGAAAGCGCTCGAGTTCAAGTCCCGGGAGACTGGGCTTGGACATTTGGCAGCTAATAAAAACGCAGGTGACTGGACTTGAACCAGTCCCCCCCGATGAAATCTTCAAATCTTTGATTGTTATCAGATGCTCAACAACCTCTTGACAGCTTATCGCGACATTTGTAGAATATAACTATCGCGACATTTGTAGAAATGAGGTGGGTCATGAATAATACATGCTCTTTACCGGATGCAGAGCTTGAGATCATGCAGATCGTCTGGCAGTGCGAGCCTCCCGTTGCCCGCAGTACCATCGAAGATAAGCTGAAGGAACAAAAGCAGCTGGCTCCGAGTACCATTCTCACATATCTTACCAGATTATGCGACCGCGGCTTCCTACGGGTGGAGCAGCAGGGCCGCAAAAACCTCTATACGCCGCTTATTTCACGGAAGGATTATCTGTCAGGTGAGAGCCGCAGGATGCTGGATCGTCTTTTTGGCGGATCATTGTCGGAATTCGCTGTTTCGCTCTGTGACAGCGGTATTAAGAAAGAAGAGATCGAGACGCTGCGTACTATGTTGGAGGAGGGCAGCCTATGATCTGGTTCCGTATTATCTGGGGATTGGTTCTTTCAGGTGTGTTGGGTTATTCTTTTCGCAGGGCATGGCGCTGGGAGCACGGAATACCGAATTATTCGAGGAGCCTGTCGGGGAAGGACAGGGGGACGGAGACGTTTGTTTTATTGCCTCCGACTGTATTGTTCTGGATATTGCTGGTTTTTCTGGCCGTATATGTTATTACTTTCGGAATAAAGGACGGTGGTATCCGTTTTGCGGCACTTCTGATCGATGTTATGTTTATCCTGAGCATATATTATGTGCTGCTTCTTATTATCCTGCCGTTACTGCGAAAAAGGATCAGTGCGCGTGCGTGTGCCGTTTTGTGGCTTGTTCCGGCCTTCCTGAGCTGGCAGGCACATATTCTGATGGAGTTGGTTCCGCTTCCTGTAAAAACGATCTTCATTCCGCACAGCGTGTTGCCGGTGATTATAAGTATATGGCTTGCCGGTTTTATCATCGTGGGAGGATATTATCTTTTCTCGCATCTGACTTTTTGCTCATATGTAAAAAAGCATTCTTCGGAAGAAAATGATGCGGAAATACTCGCCATCTGGGAGCAAGAGCAGGAAGTACTTGATTATAAGCGACATGTCAGGCTTTTGCGTGGGGATGTACCGGTACCGTTTTCAATGGGCCGCACAAAGCGCAGTCGCTGCACAGTATTGCCAAGACGCGAATTCACAACGGCGGAGCTGTCCATAATCTTTCGCCACGAACTGCATCATCTTCAGAGGTGTGACGTAGATACCAAGGTTTTCCTTTGTCTTTGCAAAGCATTATGCTGGTTTAATCCTCTTGTCTGGATCGCCGCAAAAAAGGCAGCGCAGGATCTGGAACGAAGCTGCGATGAGATAGTTACGGACGGAATGAATGAAGGGGAGAGAAAGGTGTATGCACACCTTTTGCTGGATAACGCGGCACCGGGGCGGGGCTGCACTACATGCCTTTCAGCTGCCGCGGGAACACTCAGATACCGCATGAAAAGCATAATTGAGCCTCAAAGGCGCCCGCTGGGTACTGTACTGCTGATGATCGCGCTCTTTACGAGTGTGATGTGCTTCGGTCTCATATCAATGTGTGATGCAAAGGGAAATTTTTCTTCTTTGGTGCTGTCTGACGATGTGAAGATCACAAGGGTCTATGATTCACAGACTTATGAACCGGTTTTATGTGATACTTCCGGATTCCGCGAAAAACTTGATGAGATCGAACTGGAACACGTAGCGGGATTGCGTGAGTACGCGGACGATAAAGGAAGCAGACGGATCACTTTTTCATTGTCTGACGGAAGATACGCAACACTTACCGATAAGATTCTCTATATAAGGGATTCGCATTATTTTAAGAGACGTGTCGATTGCTTTCTTGTAAAAAGTGAAGTCGATATGGACGTACTCTTTGAAAGTATGAAATAGCATTTTGCAGTGTTTGCACGATTCTCGCTACGATGGATTGCATTTGTGTGAACTACTCCGACTTCTATAAGTCGGAGTAGTTCACATGACTATTGCAAGGCGCAATGTAGGAGTATCGGAATGCCAGTGTAGGAAAACAGAAGTTTTTTACTAAGCAAATTTTTTGTTCAGAACATCCGGGGTGCTTTTGGACTTGAATTTTCAAATTAATCGTATATAATTTAAATAGTAGGTGATGCACAGCCTTATAAATGAGCGAGTTATAAGTGGGTGATGCACAGCCCTAAAATGAGCGAGTTAACAGCAGGGACAAGGTTTCTTGTCCCTGTTTCTTGTAAGAAAGGATACACATATGCCTGGTTTGAAAATTTATGAGATCAATGCTAATTATGTAAAATATTTGTCTGTTTATCAAAATCATCTGTTCTTTTCGGATGGCGATAAAGCAGGAAGAAAATATATTGGTATTGTTTTGGAGATAAATAGTTTTAAATATTTTGCACCGCTATCGTCGTTTAAGCCTAAGCATAAAAAGATGGACGAGGGTGTAGATTTTATCAAGATAAAAGACTATGCGGTTATAAATATCAATAATATGATCCCGGTTCCTGAGGGAGAATTTACACCGATAGATATTAATGGTACCAAAGATCCTCACTACCGTTTTTTATTACAAGCCGAAATACGAGAAATCAATCGTCAAAGAAATAGGATCTTGAAAAACGCAGTTATAGTCTATAGGCATAAGGAAAGAAATGGAGATAGTACTCCGTTAGCAAAAAGGACAAATAACTTTCTTGTTTTAGAGAAAGCGTGTAAAAAATATATTTCATAAAACAAACTACAAGAGAAGCTTAACAGCTCAAAGAAAAAAATATAGCCACCAAATAAAGGACGTCCAAACAATGGAAGTACAGCACTCATGTCGTTCCTTTCTTAAGAATTTTAGTGATTAACTTTTGATTAACCTGCGAATTGTTAATCATGAAACCCTTGATTTTACCGGGCTTTCAGAGTGGTCGTACGTTCAAGTCCATGCGGCTGAAGCCGGCGTCCATGTCGCTGGCCCTACGGGTCCCAATGCTTGCGCAGGGGTAAAGCGCAAGCATTGTGTTTTTTACTATCCTTGCATTTTGTTTTTTGGTAAAATATATCAGTACCGATTGACTCAGATGACGTAAATGATGGTGATTATGTTTTAGAAAATGAGCCAATGTTTAAATAAACTGTTTAAGGATAAAAAGATTCGCATAGTGCGAAAAAGAGAATGGGGAAATAATATTTTTAAATCTTTTGAATTGGAGGAGTGAGTATTGTGAA
>JAFZQT010000022.1 GCA_017620235.1 Butyrivibrio sp.
GCAGGAGTATCTGCATTTGTTCTAACCTTAAGTGTTCTGTATTTATCTGCCCATGCCATTACACGACCGAATTCGCCCGCAATTTTAGCATCAACAGTTGCAATCTTGCCATCATATATATTACCGGTTGTACCGTCGATTGATAACCAGTCGCCTTCATGGTATTCCTTGCCTGCAAGAGTAAACTTCTTGTTAGCTTCGTCCATAGCGATTTCGCCACAACCTGATACACAGCATGTACCCATGCCACGTGCAACAACTGCTGCGTGAGATGTCATACCGCCACGAACTGTAAGTATACCCTGAGCAACTTTCATACCTGTAATGTCTTCAGGTGATGTCTCAAGTCTTACAAGAATAACCTTCTCGCCTCTGCCTGCCCAGATTTCAGCATCTTCTGCAGAGAATACAATACGTCCGCAAGCAGCACCGGGTGAAGCACCCAAGCCCTTACCTGCGGGTGTAGCAGCCTTAAGTGCAGCCTGGTCGAACTGAGGATGAAGAAGTGTATCAAGGTTACGGGGATCGATCATCGCAACTGCTTCCTTCTCTGTTCTCATACCTTCGTCTACGAGGTCACAAGCAATCTTTAAAGCAGCCTGAGCTGTTCTCTTACCGTTTCTTGTCTGAAGCATATAAAGCTTTCCGTGCTCAACGGTAAATTCCATATCCTGCATATCTCTGTAATGATTTTCAAGAGTAGCACAAACATCCTTAAACTGTGCGAAAGCTTCAGGGAACTTCTCTTCCATTTCAGCTATCTTCATAGGTGTTCTTACACCTGCAACAACGTCTTCACCCTGTGCATTTGTAAGGAACTCACCAAAGAGGCCTTTGTTTCCTGTAGCGGGATCTCTTGTAAATGCAACACCGGTGCCACAGTCATCACCCATGTTACCGAAAGCCATTGACTGTACGTTTACTGCTGTACCCCATGAATAAGGGATATCATTGTCACGTCTGTAAACGTTTGCTCTGGGGTTATCCCATGAACGGAAAACGGCTTTGATTGCACCGTATAACTGCTCCTTGGGATCTGCGGGGAAATCTGTACCGATTTTAGATTTATATTCAGCCTTAAACTGATTTGCAAGTTCTTTAAGGTCATCTGCAGTAAGCTCTACGTCCTGCTTAACACCTTTCTTTTCCTTCATCTGGTCGATAAGCTCTTCGAAGTATTTCTTACCTACTTCCATAACTACGTCAGAATACATCTGGATGAATCTTCTGTAGCAGTCCCAGGCCCAACGGGGATTGTTTGACTTCTCAGCAATAACGCCTACAACATCCTCATTAAGACCAAGGTTAAGAATTGTATCCATCATACCGGGCATTGATGCTCTCGCACCTGAACGAACGGAAACGAGTAAAGGATTCTCAAGGTCTCCGAACTTCTTACCGGTAATTTCTTCCATTTTTACGATATACTCATCAATCTGAGCTTTAATCTCAGAGTTAATTTCTCTTCCGTCCTCATAATACTGAGTACATGCCTCTGTAGTGATGGTAAATCCCTGAGGCACAGGTAAACCGATATTGGTCATCTCCGCAAGGTTTGCACCTTTTCCACCCAGGAGATTACGCATATCAGCGCTTCCTTCTGTAAATAAATATACCCATTTCTTTGCCATACCGATTTGTTCCTCCTTTGAAACATAGATTTTGTAAAGCTTACAATAAAGGCAAATAAAAGACCAAGAACTCCTTTTTTCAAGTCCTTCGTCGCTCTCAATAAAAGAAATTATATTCTCTTTCTTTCCTCATAAAAGAGAATATAATTTCCATATATTAGATTTTACGCGAAAATATTATATCACAGGTTTACATATTTCGCCATAAAAATATTTTTTTGTTTTGATTAACCTTCGAAACTTATTACTGCAGCTGTGGATCCGTCGGGATTAATGTAATAATATTCGATGGTAACAGGATCCTTAACTCCTGAAGGTACCTTAATCTGGTCAATCAGTTGCTTCTTTGATTCATCATCAAAACCGCTTTCAATTGATTCCTGAGCATCTCCGATATCGGCAGCCAGATAGTAATATGATGATACTGTATTTCCTACACATTCAATCTTAATATCCGTACATGTATCACCATACTGTTCAAGAAGCACATCTACGGAATTATCCCAATAATCGGGACCGAAAGTAGATTCATAATAATACTGAATAGTACCCTTATCTGCATTTGATTCATAACCGCCGGTCTGGTCATCGTCTTCTTCGTATAAAATGATATCTGCAACCTGTGTTCCGTCGGGATTGTAATAAATGTATTCGATTTCCATTTTATCTTCGGTATCAACCAGGGAACGGATGCTTGCAAAAAGCTGTCCTTTTGCAGCGTTTGCATTAGCCTGCATGGTTTCTTCAATGTTTGAACCAAGTTCAGTCACCGAAGTAAACTCGTAAATCATTCTGTTTCCTTTGACTTCAACTTCAACGTTTGAAAAGATGTTTTCATAATCGGAACTGTTGGCCATAGCTTCGAGTGCCCATTTGTTCAAAGGATTGCTGAAATATTCTTCAAGATCCTTATATTCAGCAGCACTGTTGCTTTCGTTGCCGTCTTCAGTATCAACAGTAGTTTCAATTGTAGGGTCTACCGTAGTGTCAACTGTCGTATCAACAGTAGTTTTGTCATCGTCTTTTATTGGGTCAGCTTCTATTTTTGAAACTGTCGTTGCAGGAGTATTATCCTTTGAGGGCAATAAAGAACATCCCATAAAAGAAGTAACAAGTGCTAACGCTCCTAAAAAAACAATAAGTTTTTGTTTGGTCATAAAAGTATTCCTTTCAAGTTTATTAATCCACTCTCATTTTTGAGTTAAAATGTAAATTTATCTGCGAAATATGCATCAAGGTCAGCGATTGCAACTCTCTCCTGTTCCATGGAATCACGGAATCTGACGGTTACGCAGTTGTCGTTTTCGGAATCAAAATCGTATGTGATACAGTAAGGAGTACCGATCTCGTCCTGTCTTCTGTATCTCTTGCCGATATTTCCTCTGTCATCGAATTCGCAGTTATATTTCTTTGAAAGCTCTGTGAAGATTTTCTCAGCGCCCTCATTAAGTTTCTTAGATAAAGGAAGCACACCGATTTTAACAGGTGCAAGAGCGGGATGGAATCTTAAGACTGTTCTGATATCGGGAGCCTCTTCTGTTCCAAGGTTCTCCTCATCATATGCCTCGCAAAGGAATGCAAGAACAACAC
>JAFZQT010000023.1 GCA_017620235.1 Butyrivibrio sp.
ATATACAAACTCTTTTGAAGCATCAGCTGCTTCGCCTCTATAAGTGTTGTTGCTGTTATATTTTTCATACTCGTTTTCGAGCATCTCTGCATGTGCGGTATATCTTTCAACCACATGATCTAATGTGTCGCACAGCTCAGTCATCTTCCGTGCGTCGTACTTTTTCCCCATATACTTTCTCTTTACCTTTTATCAATACTCATCCTGCGCCGATTCCAGACTCTCTATCTCACTTTCACAATCTGAAATCCTGTCATGTAGCGTTTCAATTATTCTTTGTGCATCCGATATAAACTCCGAAGCTTGATTTAAAGTAACTCCGATGCCACAAAAAATCTCATTTCTTTTGTCTTCAGCCTCATCCTCAAGCACGCCTTCCCAACCCCCGGCGGATGTGATGTCAAAACTTTTCAAAGGTTCTTCATTATCATTTCGTATTTCTACCCGCGTCCTGTCTACAAAGGAGCATGCTTCCTCCAGTTCAGATATGTATCCCTCATACTCTCTGATCTTATGCCTAAGATGCGATATTCTCTCGTGGTCTACCATACTTATCTTTTGTTACCTCCGCCTGATTCTACAGTAAGGCTCTTGCTAAGAGCGTCATCCACAGTGACCATACTGTCACGAAGTTTTAGAAGTGCTCTTGGTAAAGATTCTGATGTTTCCGTCCTATGAAGCTCAGTCATCTTATATGCTTCATTTAAAAGAGCATGCAATTCTTTGCCGACGTCAGAATCATCCAAAGAATCCGCCTTTGCAAGCGGTTCATCCGAAAGAACACACGCAGACGCCGCTCCGCCTATATCCTTAACAATATCTGCAAACACTCGCGTGTTCATAAAAACTTCTTTATTATTGATCCCCAAAGTTCTTTTCTCCTACGTTTTTTCTAAATATGTTGTTAACATATTATCACAAAAAATTATCTTTCTTCAAGCGCATTTATTTACAGTATTTTCAATTATAAAACTGTACAATAAAAACAGCCTTCCGGAATGAGCTTAATATCTACCCATTCCAAAGGCTGCCTATTTACTAATGCTATCTATCAGATGACTTATTGCCACTCAAATATACATCCTGTATCTATATTGTTCTCTTTCTTGATTATAAAATCCATAAACACAAAAAATCAATCACTATTAACTTTCAACTGTTCAGCAAAATCATTCATTTTAGGCAGAATCAATTCTCTGATTTTTACAAATTCTTCTTCAGAGCTTCTGGTCGTATCTAACCAACTTATTCCAGATGTGCCATCCAATTCAACTCCCAAAACATTTTTTTCTCCATTATCGCAATAAATACTCGCACTAGCTGTAGTGTTATTCACCTCAATACGTATACCATAATTGTCAAACTGACTATAAATACTATAAAGAACTACATAAACATTAATTGCATCATCAACATTATCAGAACAAGCTCTTGCCAAATACCTAACCCGCTTATCTGCCTTTACAATCTCAGCCTCAAATTTCACAGTCCCATACTCACCTAAATCATATTCTTTTTGTGCCACTGTTGTTGTAGGGCTTGCTTCTTGTTTTATTTTGTCAATGTTGTAGCTAACAAGAGAATTTGAATTATTATAACCAAATAATTTTGCATAACCATTAGAGTCAATCGTGTAGTAGATGGTTATTCCATCACCACGATTCAATGTGCTGATAATAGATGCGACAACTTCATTACAGCGAACATTATCTAGGGCAGTATCTATTGGTCCCCCGTCATTTATAATACTTTGTTTATAACCTCCGTCTATATCTTCATAAAAATAAAAAAAATTATCACCATATGGTTCATACACTCCAGTACTTTTATAAGTTCCTGGCTTTTTATTATCGTAATAAGCGATTTCTTCTGCATTTCCATCAACATAACTTGAAATATAGTTTTCTGTAGAAAGAAAGCTCTTCAACTTTTCTGCTTCATTTGCCGTTTTTAAAAACTGAATACACGATTCATTAAAATTAACAGCGCTATCCCAGGCAGAATCAACAACAGGTTGCCCCTCTAGCATTTTGTAAAAATGCCCGAAGCATCTTACTTTTTCTCCTATATGCCCTGAAAGCATTTCATCACTATACAATCCCATTGGTCCTATTCTATATGTCCATAGTTTATTATTAGCTTCACGTATTTCTGCAACAACATATGGTGCTCCATCATATTCTTTAGTATATGATTTTTGCAACGTACCCTGTATAAAAATATTCTTTCCTTCATCTGATATCGTATGAGAAGTAAATTCGTCAAATCCCGCATACAATGAAGACCCTATTTTTTCTGGAGGTACCATTTCTTTTCCGCATCCACACATTAAAAAAATAATAATCAGCGTAAATATAATATTTTTTGAATAAATCCGCATAATCACTTCCTCAATTAAAAACTAAATAACAACGATATTGAGCTTGCATTTTTCAATTACTGTATCTTTATGATCACCCTTTTTGCTTTCTCGCCAATAGGGCTGTACTCCAACTCAATGCTCTCTACATCTTTAGGAATAATGTACATTGCGCCTAATATTGCCGATCTGTCAGGGTCAATATTTGCATTATATTCGTCGTTTTCTCCTCCTAACATTTCAGCATCTGTTATCACACCGTCAACATAACATCTAAAATCACCAACACTGACGTAGTTTGACTCATTAGAGATATTCGTAAGTTTAATATTCATATGAATAGCCTTTTGATCTGCTCCTAATTTCGTCCAATACGTATTATATCCTTTATAATCAAGATCAACATCCGTTACAACACCGGTAATTGTCTTATTTCCAAATTCATCACCAACTCCAATAACATTCACATCATCGCTTACAGAACCACCTGCAGATTTTACATTTTCCTCGGATATACCTAATATAGTCTCTGTTGTTGTTTCATCTTGTATGACAATAATCTGTCTATCCGCTCTTTCTCCCAATGGTTGGTATTCAAGCTCTATAGTTTTTTCGTTTTCCGGAACAATATATAAAGCCCCCAATAATGCAGATCGCCCAGGATCAATATTAGCGTTATAGTCCTCATTTCCTCCTGAAATAATCTCCGCATCTGTAACTACATTATCTACATAACACTTAAAATCACCTACACTCACATAATTTGATTTTTTGGATATATTTGTCACTTTTATTTTTATATATACAGCCTTGTAGCCGTTCTCAACTTCAGTCCAAATATCGTTATAATTCTTGTAATCTAAATCAGCATACGTTACAACGCCAGAAATTGTCTTATTTCTAAACTCATCACCGATACGTAACTTATCCGGAGAGTCTTTCTTTTCTTCCTCTACCTCTTCTGTATCGGTTGCATTTTTAACATTTGCTGCAACTACCGTATTGTCCATATCTTCCTTAATTTCTTCTACTGCGGAATTAGATGCCACTTTATTATCACTAGTACTCGAACTATCATCCAGACCATATAATCCGACAAGCATAAGGCAACCTATAACAAGCGCTGCAATTGAAAAACCGTGCTTATTTGCCTTTTGTTTGTCCTTAATCATATCAATTATTCCAAGTAACATCCCAACTATTGCAATAGGCCCCAAAAATGAAAGAACAAACGCCGCTATTCCCATCCCGGAATTTTTCTTTTTGATTGAATATCCTTGCGTAGCATTAGCATATGAAGGTATACCGTTTGAAATTCCATTTACATAGACCGTATTATTCGGAGATGTTTGCTGTTGTAAAGGCTGCTCTTGTTGTAAATTAGCACCACAATTAGAACAAAATTTTGCTTCCCCGGCATCCGCACCACATTTTGGACATTTCATAATAAGCCTCCTATCTTCTCATCAGAACTGTTTAAAAAACTTAAAACACGCCACGTAACCGTACAATTAATTATATCTAACAGCAATAATTTATCCTCAAATAATATATTAAAAAACGATTAATTTTTCACTCTTTTCTATTGCTACCATTGCTATAAAAAGGGAAGGCAGCTTGTCCCCCGCCTTCCCTTCAAATATTTACTCAATCATATTTATACATTTTCAGTTTTTTTCTTCCCCATGACAATAACCAAAACTGCAAGAACAGCATTTATCAAGCACCACCCTGACCAAATTGCCAAATCAGAATAGGATCCATAATTAGCAAATCCAACTAAAGCCGCTAAACCAAATAGCACAATAAGAGCAATATTCCCACCATTCTTTTCCGATTTTCTCGTCGCTATTGAAACAATACCTCCTGCAAGCATAAAAATTGCTACCAGTAATCCTGCAGAACCAGAAACTTCTCCGTTATCTTCTAAAGCATTTGAAATTCCTGCGGCACATGACTGCATCATTACAACCAAGCAGAGAACGATAGAAAGAATACCTGAAACTAATTTCCAAATCTTCATCTCAAAAATCTCCTCTCTCTTTATAAGTGCTTGAAAAAATAAGCAAGATTGGAATCTTAACCTCTTTGTATAATTGTAAGCGATATTTCGTCTTCTTTCAATGCTGCTTATTACATCATCTTGATTATATTGTCACTATATACACCGGATTGATTGCATCAGCCATGTGATAATCGCCAACTTTTCTGTATCTGCTGGCGCTGACTTGAACAATGTCAGGTTCTGCGAATTTTCCCTCTTTAATAACAGAAAGCACTTCTGTCAACGTCTCAAGCGTAACACAGTTTATAACTATTCTCACATTTGAATTTTTCTTTTTCAAAAGTTCGATGATAGTTTTCATGTTTCCGCCGCTTCCGCCGATGAAAGCATGCGTAGGCGTAGGCAGATCATCCAGTGCTTCCGGAGCTTCACCTTTTATCACCACTACATTCTCCGCGCCGAACTTCTCTTTATTCTTCCCGATAAGTTCAACTGCCTCGTCGTTTCTCTCTATCGCATAAACATTGATATCGGGATGTAAAAGAGCTGCCTCGATAGATACCGAACCTGTTCCGGCACCGATGTCCCAGAGCACGGAATCAGCTGAAAGCCCGAGCTTTCTGATCGATATTGCTCTTATCTCCTCCTTGGTCATCGGAGTCTTGCCCCTGATAAATTCATCGTCGGCTATTCCTCTTGCAACAGGCATTTCGCCTGCCTTTTTATTCTCGATATACAATAGACACTTTCCTTTCTCATCAGGTGAAAAAAAGCTGTTATCGCAATCTGCTTCCGTCACTTTAAAAAATTTCTCTTTTTCCGTTCCAAGCTCATATCCTACAGTAATTTCCAACAAATCATCGGTATCACATTCTCCTACCGCCGCATAAACATTTCTCACAATCTCACCGGCATGGGCACAGCTCGAAGGAAGAACAATAAGTTTCTTCGTCTCCATGATATGCCCAGTAACGTTGCACTCTCTTCCGTGAGCACTCACTATATCGCAGTCCTCAAGCCCGATTCCCAGTCTGTTTGCAAAAAGAGCTATTGAAGAAATCCCTGATATCTTGTGAACATCGTAGCCTGCTCTTCCAAAAACTTCCGCAGCACTCTTAGCTCCGCTGCAAAGACTTATATCACCCGAATATAGCGCCAGCGGATTCTTGTAGGCTTTTTCCTTATCAAGAAATTCCAATATATCTTTTCCCATATAAAGAGGCACAAGTTCAGCCTTAACACCGTTCTTATCAAGCCTCTTAAGAATACTCTCCGCGCCAAAGATCACATCCGCATTCCTAAGCGCATCCGCAAGCTCGCCGGTATAAAACCTTGCATCCCCCGGTCCCATTCCCGCAAGTATAATACGTTTATCTAATTCCACTCCAAGTTTGGTAAGTACCTCTTGAAGACTATATCCTCTATCTAAAACTCCATCATCGGCATAACCTTCTGCCCTGCTCTCAGGGCTTCTTACCATGACGACCTTAATCCCGCACTCTCTCGCCGCAAGGATCTTCTCATCAAGCCCGCCTGTAGCGCCACTCTCCTTAGTAAGAATAACGGAAGCTCCGATTTCTTTTATAATAGTAACATTCATCTCTTTAGAAAAAGGCCCCTGCATAGCGATTATCTGCTTTCCCAAAAGTCCCGCTTCTTCACACTTTGCGATACTATCTGTATTTGGAAGAACCCTCGCATACACCCTGGTCTTGTCAGAAATCTGCGCCATAATCATCTTAAGGTCTTTGCTTCCCGTCAAAAGAAGAATCTTACCCGCCGTCTTTTCAAGCTCTTTTGCCGCATCCTCAATCCGGTCACATGCTACAAGTTCAGATAAGTCCGCCTTTGCCCCTGTATCTCTGCTGAGTCTGAGATATGAAATCCCTGTCTTTTCGCAGGCTCTCTTTATCTCCTCGGAAACAAGCGTGGCAAAAGGATGTGTAGCATCGACGCAAACCGAAAACTCCCCGGAAGAAATAAACTCCGCCATCTCATCGGCATTTTTCCTTCCGACAATTACATTTTCTTCGCCAAAAGAGTTCTCTATCTCTTTACCGTAACCTGTCGCAACACTCACAACATGCGAAACGCCCGCCCTTGTAAGCGCAGCTGCAAGCTCTCTTCCTTCAGTTGTTCCTCCAAAAATCAGGACCTTATCGCTCACTTCTGTATCCTCTTAAAGTAACCATATGCTCAGTAATATTCTTGGTTGACGAGTTCCCTATGAACACAGTAGAGAACATATCCGCTTCCGCGCACTTAAGCTCAGCCAGAGTCATAACTTTGCAGTACTCTCCGTCTCTTCCGATATTTCCTGCAATTCCGCAAACTCTGTCATCAGGAAGAAACTCCGACAAGATCTCGCAGGCGTGCGCAAGATATCCCTTTCTTCCCTTGCTCTCGGGATTATAAATAACAATGCCCATATCCGCAGATGCCGCAGCGCGAAGCCTCTTCTCTATAAGCTCCATCGGCGTCAATCTATCGCTCATGCTTATGAGACAAAAATCATGTATAAGAGGAGCTCCAAGAAGCGCTGCTCCGCTAATGGCAGCCGTCACCCCCGGAACAACTTCCGTATCAACGCCGTCGCAATTTACAGCCTCTTCATAGCAAAGCCCCGCCATTCCGTAGACTCCCGCATCTCCGCTGCATACAAGCGCAACCTTTTTGCCCTCTGCTGCCTTTTCGTACGCAAGTTTAACTCTCTTTTCTTCGCCCATCATAGGCGTCGAGATATATTCTTTATCGGGGAAAAACGGTCTGACAAGATCACAGTACACGGTGTATCCGGCGATCACATCGCACGCTTTAAGCGTCTCCACTGCCTTTACCGTCATATTCTCATAATTTCCGGAGCCGATTCCCACAACTGAAACTTTTCCGCGCTTATTTTCAGATCCGCCGAAAACCTTCTTTTCAAGCACTCCCGCCGCAAAAGTCATCCCGTCAAAGCTTTCCTTTGAAACGATAATCTTTCTGCAACCGCACGCAGAAACCGCTCTCTCACACACGTTGTCGCATCCCGTGATACTCTTTACAAATTCAGAAGACGAAAACTCGCCCTCCTGCGCCATCAAAACCTCGGAAGAAAAAGTCTTAAACTCAGCTCCAAGCTCTTTTGCCGCAAGAACAAGCCCCTCTTCGTCCTTCTTAATATCCGCGGAAGCAATCACGCTGACCGCCCTCTTATCTATGTTGTGCTCAGACAGCTTTTCATCAATAAACGCGCTGAGCTTCTCAAAAGGCGTTCCCTTCTTGCATCCGACACCGATAGCAATGCACTTTGGGATCAGATTGAGTACGCCGCTCTCTGACTTATCTTTGTGAAAAGAAATTGTAAAATCCGCATCGCCGGTGCTTCTGACAACATTAGAATATCCCGTATCTATATCAAAATCAGCAAGTCCTCTGATTTCATCATCAACTTCATAGTTGGCTTTCTTCTCCTCAAGGAGCCTTGCCGTAAACTCTTTCGCCTTCTTCATGTCAGATATGGCAAATCCGTTATCGGAGGCAAAAACATCAACCGCGAATTCTCCCGAAACGTCCGAAGCTGTAGTTACAACGCAGTTTGCGCCGATAAGCTCCGCAATCCGCTTGGCTTCTCTAACCCCACCACCTATATGTCCGGACAAAAGAGGTATCACATTCATTCCCGCTTCATCAATAACAATGACAGCAGGATCCTTAGTCTTATCTTCGATATAAGGTGCTATTGCCCTCACCGCAATTCCGGCAGCGCCTATAAATATAAGAATATTTCCTTTTTGAAAATTATCTTTTACAAAGCTGTCCAGATTAAGCTCACTGCCGGAGCCTTCGCCGCTTACACGCTCAAAATCTCCACCGGAAATAAGAGAAAGCACCTTGTCAGCAAGCTCTTTTCCCTTTGAAGTGAAACTGATCACCTTATAATTTTTATATTCTGCCTTTTCCATAAATCTTTTCATACATTTCATCCGTAAGCGAAAACAAATCTTTGATAAGTCCCTCTTCCATAACTTCAGACGGAGTCTTGCACAGCGTTTTTCCATCCTCATAGACAAGAAGCAGTCTGTCCGAGACAGATACTGCAAGCTCAAGCTCGTGAATCGACATAACGATAGTCACACCTTTTTTCGCAAGTCCTTCAAGAACTTCCATAAGTTCCATCCTGTACCTGATGTCCAGATAAGATGTGGGTTCGTCCATAACAAGATACTCAGGATCCTGCGCAATCGCCCTTGCTATAAGAGTTCTCTGCTTCTGTCCGTCACTTAAATTATTGAACTGCTTATTTGCAAAGCCCTCTATCTTCATAAGGACTATCGCCTCTTCGGCGGCATCCCTGTCCTCTTTTCCAAGAACTCCGAATCCGTCCGTGTACGGAAGTCGCCCCGCCATAACGATCTCTCTACACGTCATATGTTCAGGCTTTATTCTGTCGGTCGTTACGATGGACATCTTCCTCGCAAGCTCTTTTAGCGGCATCTTCGCCACATCACCGCCGTCAACATACACCGCGCCCGACACCGGCGAGAGCTCCCTGTAAAGAGTCTTTAAAAGAGTGGATTTACCGGCTCCGTTTGGTCCTATAAAAGAGATTATCTCTCCTTTTTTTATATCCAAGCTGACTTTCGGAACAACAACTTTTCCCCGATAGCCCGCAGATAAACTCTCAAGTTTCACTTGGTCTTTCCTCTCTTTATGATCATGAAAATAACTATCGGCGCCCCGAAAAGCGAAGTCACCGCAGAAACATTTATCTCAGTTGGCGCAAATAGCATCCTCGCAAGAAGATCGCTTATCATGCAAAAAACCGCGCCCGATAAGAATGATGCAGGTATCAGGATTATCGGTTTTGACGACTTTAACACCTCTCTCATAAGGAAAGGAACTGCGATACCGATAAACGATACAGGGCCTACAAAAGCCGTGACACACGCCGACAAAATGCTTGAAAGCACGATGAGAAGCACTCTGCAAACTTTAACATTTATCCCGACGCTCGCCGCATACACTTCGCCAAGTCTGAACGCATCGAGAACTTTGCTCATAAGCATGACCGCAACAAACACCACTCCGACAATGCATGTCGAGAACCAAGCCGCGCTCATCGTCGCACCCGAAAAACTGCCCTGCGACCAGCTGTGAAGGTTCACAATATCGGAATCATCCGCAAATGTCACAAGAAAATCCGTAACCGCGCTGCATATATAGCCTATCATTATTCCCGCCGCAAGAAGCGCCGCCATGTTCCTGACTCTCTTGGAAATAATGATGATAAATCCAGTAGCAGCCATAGCTCCCACAAAAGCGGTCATCACAAGCATCAGATTCGACGTATAGCCCGTTCCCGCAGTGATAAATATAAGGCTCATCGCAACCGCCATCTTTGCTCCTGAAGAAATACCAAGAATATACGGTCCCGCAATCGGATTGGCGAAATACGTCTGTAAAAGAAATCCCGACACTGCAAGAGCTCCCCCGAGAACAAACGTCATAATAGTTCTGGGAAGCCTTATACTTGCAATTATGTTCCTGCTCTTGATATCGCCTCCGCCCGCAAACAGTATCCTTACAACCTCGTCCAAGCCGATGCTGACATTTCCTATAAGGATATTTGCAAAAAAAGCTGTGACGGAAAGCATTACCAGCAGAGCAAATACCACTATCACTCTTCTATTTCCGCTTTTAATCATCTGTATTTCTGCCTTTTCTAAAGCCCGTAGTAAAATCAGGCGAATAAAGCTTTGACTTCTCGTAGTCCGCCTGCTTAACGCTGTTTCCGACTATGATAAGCGCCGTCTTGTTTATGCCGTTTTGAGCCATAACCTTTGGAAGATTCTCAACATCAGTTACAAACTTCTTCTCATCATCCCAAGTTGCCTTATACACGACAGCCACAGGCGTATCTTTGGAAGTTCCCGCGTTGATCAGTCTCTTACTCAGAGTTTCAGAATCTCCCGCTGATAAAAAGAAAACCATAGTAGCCCCATGCTTTGAAAGTTCCTCTACGGATTCTCTCTCCGGCACGGGAGTTCTCTTTTCCATCCTCGTGATAATGACGCTCTGCGTTACGCCGGGCAAAGTGTACTCCATATTGAGCGCTGCCGCTGCCCCGCAAAAAGAGCTGACACCGGGCGTTACGTCGTACTCTATATTAAGAGCATCAAGTTCATCCATCTGCTCCCTTATAGCGCCGTAAATACTGGGATCCCCGGTGTGGAGCCTAACCGTCATCTTATTCTCTTTTTCTGCCTTCTTTACAATCTCAACAACCTGCTCAAGATCAAGCTTCGCGCTGTCATGTATCTCGCAAGTCTCTTTCGCATACTCCAAAAGCTTGGGATTTACCAGCGATCCCGCATATATTATGACGTCCGCTTTTTCCAGAAGCTCTTTTCCCCTGACCGTTATAAGATCTACTGCTCCGGGACCCGCTCCGACAAAATGTACCATTAGTTTGTCCTCTTTAAATATTCATGCGCATTTTCGGTGCTTACAAGTTCGGTATATTCGTTTGAAAAAACTATAACCTCAACCTTAAGCGCGCCATCTGCCCACTTCTCCATGTTTTCTTTTATAAGGCTTGCCATCTTGGGAAATACTTTGTCCGCAAGACCTGCCTCAGTGATGATCCTCACAGCTTCATCTGTCATAACGCACTCTGAGAGCTTGTTCTTCAGATCTTCGAATTTTTTTCCCTCAGAAAACATGCCCGTAATATCTGTAAGTATCTCCATTCTGTGGTCGCCGTACTTTGAATGGGTATTCTTTATCCCTCCGGCAACCTTTACAAGCTTTCCGATATGTCCTGCAAACACCATCTCGGAGAAGCCCTCTTTCTTCGCGATCATAACGGCGTCATAGACAAAGTTTGAAGTCATAACGGCTATGTCCTTATCTATCCCGCACTTCTCACTAAGAAAAGTTATTCCGTAGTTACCGGGCGCAGCCAAAAGAACCTGTCGCCCCTCGGCTTTCCTTACCCTGACCTCAGTCTTTATGGTATCCACTATAGCCTGTTCACTCATGGGCTCAACTATGCCCGTCGTTCCAAGAATAGAGATACCTCCCACTATTCCAAGCTTTGGATTAAAAGTTTTCTCCGCTATCTCTTCTCCGCCGGGAACGCTCACTATCACCTCAAGCCCCGTGTTCTCCATGTTTCTGCCCTTCAAGACTTCAAGGAGATTGTCTTCTATCATCTTTCTCGGAACTGAATTTATCGCAGCTTCGCCGATTGCTCTGTCGAGTCCCGGCTTGGTCACGCGTCCTACGCCTTTTCCTCCGTCGATCACGATTCCTGGTTCATCTTTGATACTGACGCTCACTTCGATATACGCTCCCGTCGTGACATCAGGATCGTCACCGCCGTCTTTTATGACCGAGCAGGTAACCTTTCTACCGCTCTCATCACGCACGATATTAACTACCTCTGCGTAGTACGGTATGCCCTTCGGAGTCATGATATTTACGTATTCAATATCCTTTTTCTCATCTTTACCGGCATCTGTGCCGTCAGCCGCACTTGCTCCCTCGTCCAGAAGCATCATTAGAGCTGCCTTTGCCGCAGCAGCAGCGCAGCTCCCCGTCGTAAAACCGCTTCGAAGTGTCTTTTCCTCGCCCCTTGACGAGTCAAGCTTGTACAAAAGAGAATTGCAGATTGCAGCTGCAACGCCGCTTCCGCCCTTTCTTCCTCTATTTACTATGTAAGGAACGTCTTTGTCGTTATTTATTATCAGCTCTTTTGCCTCTACGACATTAACAAAGCCGACAGGCACGCCTATAATAAGCTCCGGTCTGTAGCCTTCATCCATGAGCTCTTTTAACTTAATAAGTGCAGTCGGTGCATTTCCGATCGCATAAATAATGGGCACTCCTAGCTTTGATGCCTTCTCCATGCTGACATAAGCTCTCGTAACGTTTCTCTCTTTTGCTTCTTTCGCAACTTCTTCGTCAGCCATAAAGCAGTGGACTTCTCCACCGAATCTTGCGAGAGTTTTTTTGCTGATTCCTGAAAGAGCCATGTTGGTATCGGTAACGATGTGCGCACCTCTCTTGATCGCATCGAGAGCCTTCTCCACCGCTCCCTCTGAAAACATCATGGTATCTGCGTATTCAAAGTCTGCCGTCGTGTGGATTACCCTTATCACGGTAGCTTCCGTATCTTCGGGCAGCGTCTTTCCCATCTCTGCAAGCTCTTTTCTTATTATGCTAAGACTTGTCTTCTCTATATCAGAAGGAAGAATGTGCTTTATATCCATCTATTGTCCCTTTTTAATGAAACTTAACGTAGCTTATGAAAAAACTCCGTGTCATCGCTTTTATCAGACAGCAGCGTTCCAAGGTCACTTATTATGTCTCCCGTCTTGTTGGCAAACTGGTACAGCGATTTGTCCGTATACCAGACATCCCCGCTTTTCACAGCTTTCATATCGCCAAAAATCACATCGGTTTTCTTGAGTTCGTCAAGGTCCTTTGGCGCATCCTCTATCGCAGCGTTGTAGATTAGAATGTCCACGTCCCTTGCGTAATCATAAAAAGCTTCTGTGCTAACGCTCAGATTCGTCGAATTGCTGTCTTTATCTTCAGGCGGTGCGACATACACTCCGCCTGCCTTCTCTATCATTTTAGCAAAATAATCATCCTTAGCTCTCGTAATTATCAAATGTCCGGAATTCACAGAGAAAAAAGATACTTTTTTACCCGAAAAATCAATATCACTAAGCGACTCAACTTTTTTCATCTGCTCTGAAAAAGCCTGCTCCGCCTCTTTTTCTTTTCCCGTCAAAAGACCGTATACCTTTATCCACTCGCATCTGCCGACCGGATCCTGTTCGTAGCTCGATCTGTCGATAAAGACAGGAATTCCCAGCTGTTCAAGCTTCTCTATGACCTTTGGAGAATGAAGTATCATCGTCGATTCAATCGCAAGATTGATGTCATCTGCCACCATCATCTCATAATTCGGCGCGCTGTACTTTCCGCCGTATTTAAGCGAGCCTTCATCCATCAGTTTTTTTGCAGAGTCAATATACCAGCTGTCTTTCTCGATTCCGGAAAGCGTGATATTTGAAACCGCGCCTATTGTGTCAAACTGACACATAGCACCCGAAGCCGCAAGATAGATCTTATCTAAAGGCATCTGCAGGATTCTAAGATCTTTATCCTCTGCCTTTGGGATTTCTTTTCCGTCAGGTACAACAAGGTAATTTCTTCCGTCATATACACTTATAACCGCGTAGCCATCTGCGTATCTGTGTATCCGATAGCACTTCGCACTTTTATTTTCATCTGTTGATTCATATGTAAGACCTGCAATTACAGGTGGATTTTCAAGTTCGGATTCTGTTTTGAATTCCTCTTCTATTTCTGCAGGTTCTTCCGCCTCAACCTCAGTACCGGTCTCCGAAATAGAAAAGGTCAATGTATAATCGATCAAATACGGCTTGCTCATAGCTGTAGTATCAGCCTGAACTTTCATAGCCTTATCCGGAATTATGGGAATCTCAAATTCTGAATTTCCTTCGTCGTTTACTTTGTCAAATCTTTTTCCGTCTACGATCATGTAATCGTATTTTGAGCTACTCCAAACAATCCTTGCAGTAAGCTTGCCATTTTTCGCAGTTACTGTGCAAGGACTTTCAACACTTGCTCTTCCGCTTCCCCCGGTAAGAGTAACAGATGCGGCATATTCCCCGTCTGAAATATTGCCGCATCCAATTACACTTATGGTGAAAAACAGAAGAAACATAATACTTTTTATATATTTGCTTAGTATATTTTTCTGTCTGTTCATTGTGGTTTTCATTTATAAATTACTTGATAACAGCACCTGTGTGCTCAACATAAAGTTTCTGTACATCTGCGATTCTTCCAAGGCCGCTTATCTGGCAATCTACACTGTCAAATGCGCCTGATGCCTCAAATCCGCTCTTCCATGAATCAGCGTCGTCACCTGCCATGTCGTTGTTTGCATGGTCTCCGGCAACAACCATAAGAGGGCGAAGGATAACCTTCTTGTAGCCTGCTGCCTTAACCTTATCGATAACCTTGCTAAGCTCAGTCTCTTCAGGTTCGCCTTCTACAGTTCCGATAAATACGTTCTTGTAACCAAGCTTTTCCATCTGTGTCTGCATCTGGCTGTAAGTTACTTTAGCTGTATGAGATGTTCCGTGTCCCATAAGTACAAATGCTGTCTTATCCTTGTCTGCTGCATCAATGCTGTCAAACTTTGCATCCTTAACAGCTTCTGCAACAACTGCCTTTGCAACAGCTTCTTTATCCTTATTAATTACAGTTGCATCTTTTCCAACTTCTCCGAGAAGAGGCTCTGCTACTGCAACCTTTGTAAATTTGCTCTCATACTTCTTAAGTGCATCCATAAACTCATCATACTCTGCACCGTGCATAAGGTGTGTAGGCTGAATAACAAGCTCTTTTACTCCGTTATTGACTGCTCTCTCAAGCGCCTGGTCAACATTGTCGATAGCCTCACCGTCTCTTGCCTGAACGTGGTTTATGATAATCTGAGCAGTAAATGCTCTTCTTACTGCATAATCGGGATAAGCTGCTGCAAGTGCCTTTTCGATTCCACCGATATCCTCTGCTCTGCTGTCGTTAAAAGAAGTACCAAAACTAATTACAAGTATCTCCTTGTCACCGATCTTATCAGCGTTGAGCGCATCATCCTTGGAAGCATCACCTGTATCTCTTCCGAAATAATCAGGATCTGCGTCTTCGCCTTCAACGAGTTCCTTCTGAGCATCTGTAAGTGCATCCCAAGCCTTCTTGGCTGCTTCGCACTGCTCGTCTGTCTTATCTGTTCTCTCCTGAACATATATCTCATCGATCAGCTTAGCAACGTTATCAGCTGCTGCCTGATCTTCCTCAGAAGCCTCGGGCTGAACATCAGAAACCGAAGCCTTATGATCATACCATTTTTGCTTTGTTCCTATAAGTGCCACATCAAATTCCTCATCGATTGCGGGAACAGGGATATCGAAGCCGTTGACTTCTTCTGTTGTTCCGTCTTCATAAGTTACTGTATCGTTTGTGGGCTGAAGTAAAGCTGCACCATCTTTCTGTGCATCCTCAGCTGTTCCGCAGAACAAGTTTACAATGTTCTTTGAAGCAAGTGATACGTGAATTGTCATCTCACCGCCTTTTACGGTAAGAGTGCCCTTTCCTTTATTTGCTTCATTTACATGGAACATTGAGCTGTCTGTGTTAAAAGAAGCTGTGTAAACGCCGTCAGCGAGTTCTCCTTCTGCAAGGCTTACTTCTGAAGCTGCTGCATCTGCTGCCTCAGTTGATACTTCTGTAGAAGCGCCGTCGCTTGGCTGCTCACTCTGTGCTTTGCCACATCCCGCAAGCACCGATACGCACAATACTGTTGCAAGTACTAATGCAAGTGTTTTCTTTTTCATAATAGTCCTCCATGAAAATATATGATTACGAAAGCCGTTGAGAAACAAAGATTTCACACGGTTACCCCGTAACCATAGTCGGTGATATGCACAATTTTTGCTCAAGTTGTGCCAAACACTCCAATAAGCCCAAAGCAGTAATCGTATCGTGCAAAGTCACTCACGATTACTTGGTCTTATTTCCGTGGCACAAAAAATCGCAAAATATTGTGCATATTCACCTTTCTATGATTACGGAGTAACCTTTTTGCATCTTTATTTCAACAATGCTTTCCTTCTTAAAAGTAAGCATTTTCCTTTAACTGAAAAGAGCCCGTGCCGAAGCACGAGCTGAAAGTTCATACGATGCAAAAAAGCGCAAAAGAATCCAATTTGCTGCGTTCTACAGCAAATCACATCTTCGTACAACCAGTTCCTCGTGGCTTGGGTATCCCATGTACAGCGACAGGCAGGTCTCCCGGCTGATCGAAGTTGCAAAACGCTTTCTGCGAAGCACACTCGAATCACGGTGACGAGTTCGTGCAGGATTTTCACCTGCTTCCCTTTTCACCTGCAATCTTCCATGTAATGTGAAACGAAGACAGTTGATCTTCTCGAATCATAAATAAAGAATTGCAGACACCTTCCGCTACTATGAAATTTTCATCACATATAATAGCACAACTTCGGAGATAATCAAAACTCCATTTTTCGGGTATCGCTAACAGAATCCCTTGAAGATACAGTCGAAAAATTCAAATTTTGACTAATAGAGCAAAAACATATCAAATTAGTCACACTTTTCCCCAAATTTCCAGGGCTATAGTGACTAATATATTTAATAACATTTGTTATAGTCAAAATTCCTCCTTCATTTCTATCGCAAAAGCTTCAAAAATCTCTTTTTCCAAGAAAAAAAGTGACTAAAACACATGAAAACCTCCGCATTAGTCACTTTTCGGAATTTCCGGTAAATTTTCCGATAAATTTCAATGGAGCTGAATCGTCTGAATCGCCTGAGTCAGATTCGCAATCCGATTCCCACCTAAATTTGCAGTCAATCTGCACTCCAATTCACATCCGCTCTCCACCCCGATCCGCAGCTCGCCGCCATCATCCTCTTACTTTATACCCAAGCGCCTCCACATCACTGATAAAAGCCTCATCATCAACTTCCCTGTCGTAGCTGACGACCACTTCTTTTCTTCGAAGATTTACTTTGGCGGATACACCGGCTGTTCTGTTAATTGCGCGCTTCACCCTATTCGCGCAGTTCTCACAGTGCATCCCTTCAATCTTAAACACTTTGGTCTTTATCACAGGGCCGTCAAGCCTTTTGTCGGGCTCCTTTACGGAAGATCCGCCGCCACCGCAGCAACCTCCCTCGCCCTTAAAATGCTTTATCGATCCTCTAAGCGAGATCAGCAATATTATTATCAGTACAGCGACGACAATGAAATTTGACATTATTATTTCCTCGCAATAACCGTTATCCACGGCTTGCTACTGTGGTGATCCGCTACAATCTTCTTAAATCCCGCACCTTCCAAAGCGTCCTTGATATCATCGATTGTATGGCACTTCATTCCTTCAACAATCTTCTCAAAACCAAGACTAGCCTTATCCATTCCATCCGACTCATTGACTATCAAGAATGTTCCGCCGGGTTTAAGCGCCTTATTTACTTCACCAAAACACTTCTCAAGTCCGGGCCAGAAATAGATAGTCTCAAAAGCCGTAGCAAGATCAAACTGTTCACTCATGTTAAGCTCAGATACATCTCCCTGCTGTACCTTACAACGTCCGCTCGCTATCATATCCGCATTGTACGCTTTCGCTTTTTCAACAGACAGATCAGAATAATCAATTGCTGTAAGCTTTGATGAAGGATATTTTTTCATAAGTGCGGAAGCATTCCTTCCTCCGCCGCATCCGACTTCCAAAATATCTGCAGGAGCAATGGAATGTAAATGATCCATTCCCCAGTCAGCCATCTTGGCATGTCCGCCATTCATAGTATCGATCATCATCTGTCCGAGAAAGCCCTCCGGCTTACGTACCTGATTTACATATTTTTTGAATATTCCCATATCTTTTTCCCTTATCTTTTTATTTACTCAACATTCTTGAGCGCTTCGCTCATCGGAATCTTTCCGATCTTACCGTACTCGATAACTGCAACGACAGCATACGTTATCATTCCCATCGCAAACATCTTTATATAAACAGACGGATCAAGCCATATGACCATCCATCCGCTCATCATCTGCTTTAGCATCACTCTGAATATCCCGACCATGACGAATGACAAAACCGGATATGAGATCAAGAGCGACGCCACCACCACTATTGCCGTAGGGACTATATAAAGCGCAGCAACTTCTTTTCCTGTATAACCAAGGATCTTAGCCATAGATATCGATTGAACATTCTTTTCGATAATGAGTTTGGACAAAAGATATATCAGAACAATGAACATTACCACTGAAAAGGCATCAACCATATACATCATTTTTCCCATCGAGATCATGAGCTGCCTTGTCACTCGTGTAAGCGACTCCTCATCTACTATCGTGCCAAGATACTTCTCTTCTATATCAGTTATCTCTGTATCGGAGAAATATCCGGAGAAGACCTCTTCATCAAGCCCCATGAGCTCATTCAGGTGTTTTTTACTCATGAAAACTGCAATTCCGCCGTCGTAATTGTATATTCCCGTCACCTTAAAGCCGTAGTACTTATCTTCATAAGGCTCCTTCAGCGTTATGACATCGCCTTTTTTAAGACCGTATTTATCTGCATACGCCGAGGAAACAAGCACCGTCTTATCGTCAAAAGTTGCATGGATAAATTTGCTGTCCTCTTTTATCCCGTAAAGATTTACATCTTCAATCCTGTTTCCGCCCTCGCCTATCGTCTTGAGACCATACGCAGAAAACTTCTCCGCAGTCGGATTGTTCGTACTTATCTTATTAAGTAAAAAGACATACGAAATTGATGCAGACAACTCATCATCTGAATCTATCGCTCCTGCCGGTATCTGCAACATATAAGTATGCTTTGCCAGCATCGTTTCCGTCACTATTCCCTGATAATGCATTAAAAGCGGAGGAAGCATCATTCCGAAAAAGAGAAGCATATTTGCAAAAAGAAGTCCCATAAAAAGAATTATGTAGCTGCTCTTGTTCTGGATAAGAATACGTATACGAAAACGGTCAAAAAACCTTATTCTTTTGCTTAAGGGAATCGCCGATTTTGGCTTCTTTCCGCTAAGATCGCGCTTTATAAGTTTTAACGGACTAAGCTGCAATTTTTTCCTGAGGACAAAATAAGTTATGACCAGCATTATAAGCATAGGTATAACGGTTGTCTTAAAGAATGCTTCCGCACTCCAGACAGTCACATAAGTCGGAAGTGAGTAACTTCCGTAATAAAGATCCACGCAAACATTTTTAAAATATGTATATCCAAGGATATTTCCCAAAATAGCTGCAATAACCGTCACTATAAGCGGCATTGCCATGTAGTGCCGTATGAGCTCATTTATCGTATATCCCGATGCACGAAGCGTTCCGATCACGGTTGCTTCTTTGTGAATCGTATTGTTTATGGTTACACCAAATACAAAGGCAATAATGATAATGATTATGTACAGGAGTACTTCCACCATTGCCTTGTCACCGCCAAGGTCTTCCCCTGTAAATGTAATAGCCTGATTCAAATATCCGGGAACAAAATTTTCAAGCGTGACAATACCTGTAAGCGCCTCCATAAGATCGTCGGAAGCTTCCTTTTTCTCTTCCTCGGTAACAGGCTTTTTATCATAGAGCCATGCGTAATTGTAACGGATCTTTCCTTCAGGATATTCCGCGAACTGCTTACTTGAAACAACCGCAACGCCAAACGCGGATGCATCAAACATCATATCGTTATTGCTGTAAAAAAGTGCGCTGTAATCGGATAGTGCCACAAGACCAACGATTTCATAACTCTCGCCTTCTGAAACAAGTGTATCGCCAACACTAAGTTCATTATTGTCTGCATACATCCTGTCAATCGCGATCTCACGAAGCTCCTCGGGAAGCCTTCCTTCCATCACACATACCTTGTCGACTTCTTCCCTGTTTGCAAATAACCTTAACTTTGTATCATTGTCAAATTCTTTTTCTACATAGAAATTCTCAAAAATCGATACGCCTTTTTTCTCTATGCGTTCTTTCTTCGAATCTGATATTTTCTCTTCCGTTCTAAAGTTTCCGTCTTCGATGGTATATTTTTCAAAGCTCTCATCATAAGCCTGTATCATACTTTCGCCGGCAACAAGAAATCCCGAAACAAATCCGATTGAAAAAACGAGCAAAATAAAAATAACAATGTACTTTCCGATATCACCTTTAAGTTCTCTGATAAGCCTTTTGTTAAGCGGCTTTTTCATCTTACCAGTCAAGTTCCCTTGCTGTTTGTTTTGTTTCATTTCTATAACTCTTTCTTATAACGCCATCTCTAAGTTTCACCACAAAATCAGCCATATTCTTTATGGCGTCGTTATGAGTGACCATGATGACTGTATTTCCATACTCACGGTTAACTCTTTCTATCAGTGCAAGTATTTCCTTGGAAGTGTTATAATCAAGCGCTCCCGTTGGTTCATCGCACAAAAGAATATCCGGATTTTTTATAATTGCCCTACCGATAGAACATCTCTGCTGTTGTCCGCCCGAGAGCTGACTCGGTATCTTATTTTGATGCTCCGTAAGTCCAAGAACATCGATGATCTCATCGATATCAAGAGGCTTCTTCGAAAGATATGCACCAACCTCAATATTTTCTCTGACTGTAAGATTAGGAATAAGATTGTACATTTGGAAAATATAGCCAAGATGCTCTCTTCTGTATGAAGTAAGCATCTTTTCATCCATATCTGCCATACTTTTTTCTCTTATTATTATCTTTCCGGAATCGGCGGTATCAATTCCACCGATTATATTTAGGAGTGTAGATTTTCCCGAACCTGACGGTCCGAGAAGCACTACAAATTCACCTTTTTCTACGCCGAGGCTGCTATCCTTCAAAACTTCTATCCGGTTTCCACCCTCGCCATATGATTTTTTGATATTTTGTAATTCTAACTGCATAATAAATTCCTTGTTGATTAGATTACCCTGCCGTCAATTGTGTTTTATCATATCTATTCTTTCAATTACGCCAAGATCCTCCAGTTCTTTTATCATGCGATAAACAGTTGCTGTACCTATTGATTCGTCTCTGTTCCTGACAATACAACATATTGCCTTGCATGAAGCACCATCATTTTCAGCAATAACCTTTGCCACAACTTTTCTCTGTTTGGTTATTCTCATTCCTTGGTTACGTAGCGCCATGATTATCTGTTCATCACTCATACCATTTTCTCCAAATTAAGTAAGCCCGCATAAAACGGGCCACTTCTATTAATCAAGTTTATATTCAAGTACCATTTCTTTCTGATTTCTCTTGATCAGATATACTATTACACCTGCAAACACTGCAACCGCAACAAGTCCGTAAACAAATCCGGCACCGAATGTTCCGGTTGTGATAAGTGTACCGATCTGATATACAAGGAAACCGATTGTAAATCCGGACGCAAGCTGAAGTCCGATTGCTCCCCAAAGCCACTTTGCTGACTTCATCTCAGAGTTCATAGCTCCAAGAGCTGCAAAGCAAGGAGGTGTGTAAAGGTTAAACATAAGATATGCAAGAGCTGCAACCTTAGTGATTCCCATTACCGCTGCAACGGCATTTCCTTCTCCGATAAGTTCAAGCTCCTCTGTATCGATGAGGTTTGAGATTGCATAAACTGTAGCGATTGTTCCAACAACATTCTCCTTTGCGATAAATCCTGTGATCGCTGCTGCGGCAAGCTGCCAGCTGACAATACCTACAACAGGGATAAGAAGATATGCGAAAGGTCCTGCAACCCCGGCAAGGATCGATGTGTTTTCCATTCCCTCTTCTACAGGCTGGAAGCTGAAATCAAATGTCTGCATGATCTGAACTACAGTATTGCAAACAAGGATAACCGTTCCTGCCTTGATAATATATGACTTACCTCTTTCAAGCATTGACTTAACAGCGAACATAAGGCTTGGAACCTTATACTCGGGAAGCTCAATGATAAAGAAGCTCTTTCTGTACTTCATACCTGTAATAGCCTTTATAAGAAGTGCTCCGAGAAGAATAAGTGCGATACCGCCCATGTAGCAGATAAAGCTTACCCATCTTGACTCAGGGAAAAATGCACCGGCAAAAAGAGCTATAACAGGAAGTTTTGCTCCGCAGGGCATGAAAGTTGCAAGCATAGCTGTTGAGCGTCTTTCTCTCTCATTTCTGATTGTACGGCATGCCATGATCGCAGGAATACCGCAGCCTGTTCCGATGATCATAGGAATAACAGACTTTCCTGAAAGACCAACTCTTTTGAAGATGGGATCAAGAACAACCGTAGCTCTTGACATATATCCGCAGTCTTCGAGAAGTGCGATAAGGAAGTACATTACCATAACAAGAGGAAGGAAACCTACTACCGCTCCTACACCGCCGATGATACCGTCAACAAGAAGTGCATAAAGAAGCGGATTGGCATCAGCCATTGCATCTCCTACCATTCCCTGGAATGACTCGATCCATCCCGCAAGGATATCTGCAAGCCATGTTCCTACAGTTGTCTGTGAGATATAGAAAACGAGCCACATGATAGCTGCAAAGACAACTAGTCCGATAACAGGGTGTGTAATGACATTGTCTATAGAATCACCGATGTTCTTATCCTTTGTGAGCACCTTACGATTCTCAACTTCACTTACGATCTTATTTACAAATTCAAAACGCTTTCTGTCAGCCGCTTCAACTGCTGCCTTGCTGCTAAGATCAACATCGCCCTGTCTGTAAGGCTCCTTCTGTCCCTTACCTTCAAGCGATGCGGCAGTCTTAACAACTTCCTTAAGGCCACTCTCAGATGTTGCAACTGTCTTTATTACAGGGCATCCAAGCTTCTCTGACAAAAGCTTTTCATCGATTGTGTTTCCTTTCTTATCATTGGCATCATTTTTGTTGAGCGCAACAACCACAGGGATTCCCAATTCCAAGAGCTGTGTTGTAAAGAAAAGGCTTCTGCTGAGATTTGTAGCATCAACTATATTGATGATCGCATCGGGGTGCTCATTTTTAACATAAGCGCTTGTGATGCTCTCCTCTGAAGTAAACGGCGACATTGAATAAGCTCCGGGAAGATCAACCGCGATCAGCTCTTTGCCGTCGTCATGATAGCTTTTTTTGATAACACTCTCTTTCTTGTCAACAGTAACTCCCGCCCAGTTACCAATCTTTTCGCTTCTACCCGTCAAAGCGTTGTACATGGTTGTTTTTCCACTGTTGGGATTACCTGCCATTGCGATTCTCATTACAATTCCTCCTAAAATGCATTTAATTCTTTCAATTAAATATTGATAGCATCAGCTAACTCAGGGTCAATGTTGTATCTTGCATCCTTGATAGCAACTACAAGATTACGCTTCTTATCAACAACCGTAATCTTCTCTCCGCTGTAGCAACCAAGCGAAAACAAGAAGCTCTCCATCTCCTCATCTCCATTGGTATCTACAGCATCAATTACATATTCCTTACCAAGTTCTGCGTCATTAAGTGTCATATTATCCTCCCGGATTTTGTTAGCCATTGTTTATACATGTTAGTTATCACTAACTGCATACTAAGAATATTCTTATCAAGAATATTTGTCAATAGTATTTTAATCTCCAATTTTCCGATTTCATCTGAGCCGAGATCATATGCTTATAGATTCCGTCAATCTCCTTGAGTTTTGACGGTGTATCCGATTCAGCAACCGTTCCGTCCTTGAGAACGACTATCTTATCCGCTCCGTCTACTGTTCTCATGCGATGTGCGATTATAAGAACCGTCTTATCTTTTAAAACTATACATGTCGTTTTATCGAAATAATGTTATATAATATCACTTATTGTTAGTTTTGGCTAACTCTATAATAAAAAAATGTTTTGGATATTATATCCAAAACACTTTAATTTCTTACAGCACTCTTAATTCATCAAGCGTATGAGCATCTACACCATGTATGATCTGTGCCGCACCGGCTTTATCCCAGAACTCTTTTCTGAAATGATTATTCTGATTCTTGGAAGCTTCATTTATTTCAATCGGAATGTTCATCTTGCATGCACAAGCTATTATCTGCTCTGCCATTGCATCCATATCTTCCGACCATGTTTTTTGTCTCCTGAAAATCCTGTCAGGATGAGCGACCGCATCAAAATAACCGCTATTTATTCCCTGAATCTGTGCATTTCCAAGCGCTATGTATTCCTCTGCATTAAGCTTATCTTTATCCCAGGAAAAAGTATATTCTCCCGGTTCCGTCTCCGCCATGTGTTCTCCAAGCAGCAACATATCGAAGTTTTCCCTGGCTTTAAGTTCTTTGTAATAACCTGCGTCGTCAAAAGACGGGAAATACTCTGTCTCAAGACCGATATGAATATCCAGCTTTCCCTGATATTTCTTCTTCAATTCGGAAAGAGTCTCAATATACTCATCCAGTTCGGAATATTTCATTCTGTTTCCAAACGGATCTCCCGGAAAAGGAGCGTGATCCGTAAACCATATCCCTGTAGCACCTATTGCTATTGCCCTTTTTACATATTCTTCATCCGATACATTTTCAGCATGTCCGCAACGATATGTATGTACATGAAATATATCTTTTTCACCGATATTCATCTGGTTAGTATTCCTCCGGTCAAATCTTGACGTATTTATCCTTTTTCATTCTTATGAAAGACCGTTTCTAAGTGTTGCCTGCATGAAAGCGTCTCTTAAGATATTCATTGAATTCATCCAAGTCCCACATCAAGAGCCATCATCAATATGAATCCTGCTGCAAAGCAGAGTGTTCCGATATTGGAATGCTCTCCCTCTGACATTTCGGGGATGAGCTCTTCGACTACGACATAGATCATTGCTCCCGCTGCGAAGCTGAGAAGATACGGCATCACCGGAATCAATACTCCCGAAGCCACCAATACAAGAATAGCTCCGATCGGCTCGACTATTCCCGACAAAACACCGTAAAGAAAAGTTCTTCCCTTGGGTACACCTTCGCCCAGAAGCGGCATTGAAACTATTGCTCCCTCAGGGAAATTCTGTATGGCGATACCAAGCGCAAGAGCCAGTGCTCCCGTATAAGTGATGGTGCTGTTTCCATACATCCATCCCGCGCATACTATTCCTACCGCCATTCCTTCAGGGATATTGTGAAGTGTCACCGCAAGAACAAGCTTTGTTGTTCTCTTAAGTCCGCTCTGTGGACCTTCTTCAAGTTTATCAAGATGCATATGGGGAGTCACAACATCAAGTACGAGAAGGAATAACATTCCTATTCCGAATCCTATTGATACCGGAACAAATCCCATCTTTCCCATATCTGCCGTCTGATCGAGAGCAGGCAAAAGTAAACTAAAAAATGAAGCTGCAACCATCACGCCTGAAGCAAAGCCGGTCAGCGTGCGCTGCATCTTTTCTCCTATTGCTTTTTTAAAAAGGAATACTGTCGCTGCTCCGAGCGCAGTTCCCAAAAAAGGAATCAAAATGATTTCAAACATGTTTCTACCTCACTAATTTTTTACAAAAAAGAGGGAAAAAGCTTCTTGTGCCTTCTCCCTCATTCTATCACATTATTTTTTGATTCCAACTGCTTTTGCCCAGTTGAACAGATCTCCCACCACTTTGCAGTGATGCTCTATTTCTTTATCCGACATGCCATGAACAATAGGCTCTGTATACAGTTGCCACATCGCCGAAACAATAACATGCAGTTCTTTGCGAGAAATTTTCTTATCGGCAAGGTTCCTTTCTGCCTCATGCCCCCGTTACTACAGCAAGTTGCTCCAACGATTTTCCTTTCTTATGCGCCATGCTGTATATCTCAGTTACTCTTTTGTACTTATCAAAAGTCTTTAAAGCAGATTCTTTATCGCCGTATACTTTCCAGAAACCTGTGTACTTCACTCCTTCTTCGGGGCTCTTCATAAATCCAAGCACATCCGTTACAGGATATCCGAGGAAAAGACCTATCTCATGTGGGAAATTTGAATCCTGCTTTAAGTGTTTTGCAAGCTCCGCAACACACAGATCGGAATTCCTGTATGAATAACCTTTCTCTTTCAATACTCTGCATACTTCTTCGTTTGCAAAATCCCTTTTTAAGAAATCAGGCCTGTAAAGATAGATAAGAACCCGCTTTTCATAATACTTTACAGGTATCATACGCAGTCCTTTTCCTGCAAATCTGTAATTGAAGTCCCTCACTTCTTTGCAAAAACTTTCCCTATCCTCAATATCTACAGTAAACAGATTTCCTGTTTTTATTCCCGCCAGAGTCGGCGAGCATAGACTTATAAGTAATTGGTCTCCCATTTTTTCATTTTCCTCGTATTTATATTTATATGCTGTTGGCTTCAGCTCAAAAATCTATTTTTTGACTAATAGAGCAAAAACATATCGAATTAGTCACATTTTCCCAAGGATTTTCAATGGTGAAATGACTAATACGTTTGATAACATTTGTTATAGTCAAAATATTGTCTTCGAATCCATTTTCAAATAATCTAAAACCCGCAAAATTGTGACTAAACTGTATGAAACACTTCGTATTAGTCACTTTCCTCTTTTCGAAGTTAGCATCCACTAACTCCCAATCATAAATCCCCAAGAAATATCAGATATTACATGCTATGCCACTTTATAAACTGCTATAAAAAGCATACATCTTAAGTATATAATCCCAACTGCAATGAAAAATATTATCATGTATAATTCTTGATTATTATGTTAGCATTTGCTAACGTATTTTTCAAGAGCACGACTCGCCTTTTACAAGAAATGCTCAGAAAGGATGATCATAATTATGAATAAAGTTAAAGTAGTTTTTTGGAGCGGAACCGGAAATACTCAGGCAATGGCAGATGCTGTGGCAAACGGAATCAACGGTGCCGGCGGAGAAGCTGAGGTTACTACATTTGACGCTGTCAGCGTAGCTGATGCAGCTAAAGACTCAGTTATCGCTTTCGGTTGCCCCGCTATGGGAGCCGAAGTACTTGAAGAGACAACTGTTGAGCCTTTCATGGCTGAATACGAAGGCTTTGCAAGTGGCAAAAAAATCGCTCTCTTTGGCTCATTCGGCTGGGGAGACGGTCAGTGGATGCGTGAGTGGCAGGACAGACTCACATCTGCAGGCGCAACAATCGTTGGCGGCGAAGGCGTGATGGCAAACGGTGCACCTGACAGTGACGCGGTTGCAGCTCTTGAAGACCTCGGAAGACAGCTCGCACAGGCATAATCGATACAATAAATTAAAACGATGATTCATATTTCACAAATTTAACCCCGTAAAATTAATATAACGAAAAAGACGAGAGCAAAATGCTTCTCGTCTTTTTCTGTATCATTAAAATTGTACTTACCTTACTTCTTTACATGGAATGCATCCATCTGAGGATATACAGC
>JAFZQT010000001.1 GCA_017620235.1 Butyrivibrio sp.
CAACTGCCCTGGCGGTTGCCTACCTTTTCAAAATTTTTCCAAAGATAGTCCTATATACAACATTTTTAAAACACAAAACAAGCCAAGAGCCCAGTAAACATGGGATTCTTGGCTTTTAAACTGTCGAAAACGGGATTATACCAACAATACGTGCATGTCAAGAATTATTATTCACTCTCATTTTTTTATACTTTTACATATCAAAATCGTCATATTCACTATTATCATATCCACCGTAGCTGTCATATTCTTTCAGCTTATCGCTGGCTCTTCTGTTGAATTGCTGCTTTGTCTTTGTTTTCTTTACCTTTGCTTTCGCCTTCTTTTTGCGCTTTACCATCATCTCCTCTTCTTCATCTTCTTCCTCGTCTTCGTCATCATAATCATCATATTCTTCATATTCCTCGTCATCTTCATTCCTGATAAACAAAAGGATTCCGCGAAGATGATGCATTATGAATATCGCCCCCAAAATAAATACGTCCGTATACAAGAGACCGACGATGTAATAATTTTCTTTTATAAGATATCCAAGTTTAAATCCGATAACACTGAGAATACCGGACAAAAGAAGTGCAAACACAAGCAAGAGTCCATGCTTTATCGCGCCCAGTATCGCATAAATAAAATCAATAAACGATGCGTCAAAGTACACAAATCTACCGATCATCAGTCCAAAGTAATACATCATGATCGGGCTGTATTGTTCCTTGCTGACCGTTGCATCTCCAAATGTGGTAAAGCACGTCAAAACAATGATCGCATAAAACATTCCGAGCATTCTAACGGAAGCCTTATCTTCTTTTGAAATTCGTCGCAGAGGGATAATAATCCTATCGAGAACCGTGTTTATAAAACAGGTCATTGAAATAAGGAATAAAAGCAGGAAATCCTTGTTTTTATCCCATTGATAATAGAACCACTTAATCCCTATCGGCATGCCGCCCATTTTTCCGGCATTTTTAAAGGGAGTAAGAAGCTCAAAAATATGGTTACAGATTATATATGCGCACGCAAATAATATTACCGAAGTACTAGAAATCATCATCTCGAAAAAGAGCTGCATATTATCTACAGTGCGTCTTTTAAACTCTTCATGTCTTTCACTGCTGTCAACAAGGCAGACCGACATTCTGGTTCCAAACATAATGATCAAGCTGATGATCAGTAATCCGGCAAACGCCAACCCCAGGAAAATCAACTGTTTTGTCCTATTAAAATCGGGGTTTATATACTTATCAATCGTCATGTGTCAAAAAATTCCTCCGTCAGATCATACTTTATATGTTACCATATTTTTATCTTTTTTGCTCTTTTTTTAACATGTTTTTTTGACATTATTCTAAAAAAAGGATAAACCTTTTAGAAGATAACGTAAATGATTCTTTACAAGTTCACAGACTATAAACTAAAATATTATTATAGTTCTGGTATATCATTACCATTACACCAAAAATGCGAAGGAGGCAAGGACATTGGAAGACAACGTTTTAACCGGTGAACAAATGGATACTATCGGTGAGATTGCCAATATCAGCATGGGTAATTCCGCAACTACGCTTAGCTTAATGGTAAATAAAAAAGTCGAGATTACTACTCCCAATGTAAAATTGATAAAAAGAAGCGAGGCTTTGGACGATTATGAGAAAACCTGTATTTTCGTACAGATTCATTACGTAAAAGGTCTTGAAGGCAACAATGTCCTGATTCTTAAAGAGCATGACGTAAAGGTCATGACAGATCTTATGATGGGCGGCGACGGAACAAATACTGACGGAGACATTACAGATCTCCATCTTTCTGCTGCTTCCGAGGCAATGAACCAAATGATGGGCACAAGTGCGACCTCCTTGTCATCAATGCTCGGCGTTCCCACAGACATCAGTACTCCTATTGTAAACAGAATTGATGTTGAAAGTATCAAAGTTTTTGAGAAAATGTTTGATACTACATACGATAAATTTGTTAAAATAGCTTTTAGGATGACAATCGGCGATTTAATCGACTCTGTTATGGTACAATTATATCCGATACGATTCGCAAAAGACATGTGCAACAAATTTTATACAAAGGAAAACGCAGGAAATAATGAATAAGGCAGAAACACTAGAAATCAAAAAGCAATTTACACCTGACCGGTGTACTATCGACCACATCTGCGGATGCTATGTGGATCACGACAAAAACAAACTTTTTACTTTCAGAAAAGCCTTCGGACAGTTACCGGAGGAAGAGATGTTCAAATATCTCGATATTTTCCAGCATACGCTTGCAGGAACATTTGGCAAAAATCTGATCAGTCTTGAGTTTCCTCTTGACCAGGAACAGCCGGGAGGTACTCAGGACTTTCTTTTGACCTTAAGGAATTCCCAGCTTCAGGACGATGAGCTTGTAGACGAGTTCTATGAAAAGATAATCGCCAACTATGTAAACGGCGAGAACTACTACATCATCCTTGTTCATGCGGCATATGATATTCCGGGTATCACAAGCGACGGAATCGAGATGGAGGATGCTTCAGAAAATGTTTACGACTACATTCTGTGCAGCATCTGCCCCGTTAAGCTCTCCAAGGCAGGACTTGGTTACAATGAAAAAACAAATGTGATCGAGGAAAGATTCAGGGACTGGATCGTTGACGGTCCTACAAAGGGCTTCCTCTTCCCTGCTTTCATTGAGAGAGACACGGATATTCACAACATGCTCTATTTCACAAAGAAACCGGATGATCTTCAGCCTGAGTTCGTAGAGGCAATGTTCGGAGGAAGAGCTCCTATCTCCGCTCCCGAGCAGAAAGGTATCTTTGATACGGTTGTTCAGAATACCATCGGAGAAAATGCCGACTACGACATAATGAAGAACATTCATGACAACTTAAATGATATGATCGAAGATCACGCTGACGATCCAGAGCCTCTTGAGCTCAACAAAAATGACGTTAAGCAGCTTCTTCATGACAGTGGTGTTTCAGATGAACGCCTCGGCTATTTTGAAGAGACATACACAAAATGCGCAGGTGATGAAGACTATCCTCTCCTTGCAAGCAACATCGCTCACACAAAGAAGTTTGATATCGAAACTCCAAATGTTGTGATCAAGGTAAAGCCCGACAGAACAGATCTTGTTGAATCCAAGATCGTTGACGGCAGACAGTGCCTTGTAATCGCTGTTGACGACCACATCGAAGTTAACGGCATCAACGTAAGAACATTCATGGACAGATAATAAAAAGAACTCGCTTACTTTAATTAAAGCTAAGCGGGTTCTTTTTTTGGACCTTACGTCCTATTTTAAATTGCATTTTTTTCAAAAATTAAGTATCCAAATATCTACGACGGACGATTCCGTATCAATAGACTACAGGATTTGGTAATCAATTATTAATTCATACTTTTAAGCATTTCGATAGCGGTCTTATTATGTCGTCCTGATTCTGAAGCTGAGTAATCGTACTTTTTCAAAAGACGTTCCCTCATTTCCTCAGGATGATTATATAATTGATCCATTATTCTATCAAAAGCTTGTCTCCATTCGCCCATACTATATGTACCTCCATTTGACAAACAACGATAGCGTGTACAATAGTATATTATTTTGGAGATTTGTGCAATTGGAAATTCAACCAAAAAAATGAGTTGTTTTTTTATCTAAATCTATGTTGCATATCAAAGTGCAGCAATCGCCTTCTTCGGGCACTTATTTACACAAGTATCGCAATGTATGCATTTTTCCTGATCGATGCTTGCAATGTTGTTTTCTACAACAATCGCACCGGCAGGACAATCTCTTTCGCACATATGGCATCCGATGCATCCGACCTTACAATACTTGTTGACATATTTACCCATATCCTGCGACTTGCAGGCAACAGCCTGTCTTGCATCGTATGGTATGAAATCAATAAGATGTCTCGGGCAGATATCAACACACTTTCCGCAAGCCTTACACTTTTCCATATCAACAACGGCAACGCCGTTTTCTACATGTATCGCATCAAAATTACAAACAGATACGCAACTTCCGCCGCCAAGGCATCCGTATCCGCAAGTCTTTGAACCGCCGCCCGGAGCCTGTGCCTGGAATCTGCAGTCAGGAGCTCCAACATATTCATACTTCTGTGTCGCCTGCTCGCAGTCTCCGCTACAATGCACAAATGCAACCATTCTCTTTGTCTTTTCAGCCTTAACACCCATTATTGCAGAGATCGCTTCTGCTACAGGTGCTCCACCTACAGGACACTGATTTACAGCCGCTTCTCCTTTTGCAATTGCCGTCGCACATCCTGAACATCCGGGATATCCGCAACCTCCGCAGTTATTTCCGGGAAGTGCCTCAAGGATCGCTGATTCTTTTTCATCAATATCGACATGAAGCTTTAAATCTGCCACTCCCAGAATAAATCCAATGGCAACTCCAACGCCTGCAACGACGATCGTTGCTATGATTATTCCACTGATCATAAGTCATTCTCCTTCTTTCAGCCCGGATTATTTCAAAGCTGAAAATCCCGTAAACGCGATTGCCATAAGTCCTGAAGTAAGAAGCACAAGAGGCATTCCCTTAAAAGACTCCGGTATATCGTTGTACTCCATCTTCTCACGAAGACCTGCCAAAATAACTATCGCGATAGTAAAGCCGGCTGCTGTTGAAAAGCCGCAAACCGTACTTCCTTCTATAGTGTAATTGTTTGTTACGTTATTGAGTGCAACACCGAGAACCGCACAGTTTGTTGTGATAAGAGGCAGATATACGCCAAGCGCTTTGTACAGTGAAACCATGTACTTTTTTAATATCATCTCAACGAACTGAACAAGCATCGCTACAACAAGGATAAATACGATTGTCTGCAAATATCCGAGATCAAACGGCTTGAGAACAAACCAGTAAATAGTGCTACATACAAGCGATGACAAAGTCATTACGAAAATACATGCGCCACCCATTCCAAGCGCGGTATCTATCCTCTTGGAAACTCCAAGGAACGGACAAAGGCCAAGGAACTGACTAAGTACAACGTTATTTATAAGCGAAGCCGAAAGAATGAGCACCAAAAATTCCATTATTGTTTCTCTCATAATTATTTAGTCTCCTTCTTTGATACATTTGATTTCATCTTGTTCATAGCAGCGATCAGGAACGCAAGTACAAAGAACGCTCCGGCCTGCTGAACAAATATGCTTATAGGCTGGTATCTTGAAAGATATCTTCCGACAGCTCCTGTAAAAATAGTATCTGAACCAAGAATCTGAATATTAAATGCTGTTCCTGCACCGATAAGTTCTCTGAAAAGACCGATAACGGTGATAGCGCAGGTAAATCCTATTCCCATTCCGACTCCGTCAAAGAATGAAGGAACGATTCCATGCTTACTTGCATACGCTTCCGCTCTTCCGAAGATAATACAGTTAACAACGATAAGCGGAATGTACACGCCTAGCGCTTTATTGAGCGAAGGCACATATGCCTGCATCAAAAGCTGAACCAATGTAACGAAAGATGCGATTACGACAATAAACGAAGGAATCCTGACTGTAGCCGGGATAATCTTTCTAAGTGCCGAAATTACCGCATTACTAAGTGCCAAAACGAAAGTAGTCGCAAGTCCCATTCCAAGTCCGTTCATTGCGGAAGAAGTAACCGCAAGAGTCGGACACATTCCGATCATCAATACCAATGTCGGGTTCTCAGCAATGAGACCGTTAAAAAATCTCTCGGCGGGAGAATCTTGTTCCAATCCAAGCGCGCCCTTTTTTATCTCTTTACTCATTGCTGTGCTCCTTTCTTCAACGCCTTTTCAAAATATGCATTGGCAACATCCACACCATCTGTGATTGCCTTAGACGTTATTGTCGCTCCGGAAATTGCCTCTATCTGAGAGCCTGAGTCCGAAAGCTGACCTGATTTTACAACTGTAAACTGCACCGCGTTTTTTCCGGCAAACTGAGGTGCAATGATTTTTTCTGCATTCATTCCAAGTCCCGGTGTTTCAGCGATTGAAATAATGGAGATTCCGTTCATCTTTCCGCCATTAGTAAGTCCAACCGTGAAGATTATTGAATCACCGTAACCTTTAGTTTTCATCTGAAGTACATATCCAAGAAGATCTCCTTCCAGATTCAGAGCCTCTTTTACTCCCTGAAGACGAACTCCGGAAACATCAAGCTCATCGTACACATCTTCCAGTATATCTTCATTCCATCCAAGCTCATTGAATGTGATCGCGTCGCTGAACACAGCCTGATTCGCTTTGTTCTGTGCGATCATATCCTGCTTGGCAATAGGATCTTTTGTTACCTGATATACAAGTCCAAGAAGCGCTCCCGCAACCAGAGTGATCACAAAAAGAATAAAGGCGTTTTTGATCATGCCAAAGAACTCTCTCATGCTTTCATCGCCTCCTTTTTAGCTTTTTTCCTGATTCCAAATGCTTTCGGAATAGTCACTTTTTCAATAAGAGGAACCAAAAGATTACCGATAATGATCGCATATGAAACGCCCTCGGCGTTAGCTCCGAAGATACGGAACATTCCCGTCAAAATACCCAGGATGATTCCATAAATATATCTTCCCTTAGGAGTAATAGGGCATGTAACATAGTCGGTTGCCATGAAAAATGCACCGAGCATAAGTCCGCCACCTGCAAGATGTGCGGAAATATATCCCCAGTTAAATTTATACTCTCCAAAAAGACCTATAAAGACCACAAATGAAACGATATAGCTGAAAGGAATTACATAATCGATGACTCCTACAGCAAAAAGGATGAGCGCTCCGATAACAATGCATATCATCGATGTCTCTCCTATCGTTCCGGATGTTCTTCCGATTATCATATCCATGATGTCAACCTGGATACTGTTCTTTAAGTTAAAAAGCGGTGTAGCTCCGGAATAAGTATCACAATTAAAGTTTGTCATTATTGCCGGAAAAGAGATCATTAGAAAGCATCTTGCACCGAGAGCAGGGTTCATGAAATTCTGTCCCACGCCTCCAAAAAGCTGCTTTACCATAACGATCGCAAAAACTCCGCCGAGAACCGGAACCCACAACGGTGCTGCCGGTGGCAGGTTGAGCGCAAGTAACAATCCGGTCACCACTGCGGTGAAATCCCCGATAGTGATAGGTTTGCGAAGCACCATTGCACTGATGATCTCAGAAGCAACACAAGATGCGATTGAAACTCCTATCAAAAATATTGTGTAAACACCAAAATTATAAATTCCATATCCGGTAGCAGGAAGAAGCGCTATAAGCACCCACACCATAATATTCTGTGTGGTCACGCTTGATCTTACATGCGGATTGGACGACACATTTCTCAATTTTCCCATCAAAATGTTCCCCCTTACTTTTTCCTATTTGCAAGCTGAATTTTTCTCATACCTTTGATCAGCTGAGTAAGCTGTCTCCTTGCAGGACAGATATAACTGCAGCATCCGCACTCGCAACATTCCATTCCGTATAAATGAAGGAATTTCTTTTCATCGTTGTGTTCTACTGCATCCGCAAGATTCTTTGGAATGAGTCTTTCGGGACACACTTCAACACATCTTGCACAGTTAATGCAAGCCGATGGTTCAAACTGCGAAACGGCATCTTTTGTCAAACACGTAAGTGCAGATGCAGTCTTTGTAGTGGGAACATCCAGATCAAAAATGGCAAATCCCATCATGGGACCACCTGATATTATCTTTGCCGGCTCCTTACGGAATCCTCCGGCATCGTCTAAAAGCTGAGCGTAACTTGTTCCAATCCTTACCTTATAGTTTCTTGGATTGTTTACAGCATCACCTGTAATGGTAACGATTCTCTCCATCAGAGGTCTGCCTTCTTTTACAGCTCTGCAAACAGCACAAAGTGTATCAACGTTATCTACGATACATCCTGCATCGGCAGGGAGCATAGATGAGTTGATCTCTCTTCCCGTAACGGCATAGATAAGCATACGCTCAGCACCCTCGGGATATTTAGTCTTTACAGCCTTTACGCTAATATTCTCTTCGTCCTTTGTAAGATCCTTGAATATCTTAATAGCATCCGGCTTATTATCTTCAATCGCAAGTATTCCTCTGGCATTAGGGAAAATGCTAACAGCAATCTTCAAGCCTTCCAAAAGTAATTCCGGTTCCTCGATCATACGTCTGTAATCGGAAGTCAGATATGGTTCGCACTCTGAGCAGTTAGCAATTACATAATCAATCTTATCCGGTTCCTTGGGTGAAAATTTAACTGCGGTAGGGAAACCTGCTCCTCCCATACCTACAACGCCTGCCTCTCTGACAGCCTCGATCTTGTCCTCAGCAGTCATCTCGTCATAGCGCTTGCGAGGTCTAAATCTCACCTCTTCATACTGTTCATCGTTCTCAACGATGATACTTTCACACATAGCTCCCGTAGCAAGTCGTCGTGGTTCGATCGCGACAACAGTACCGGAAACAGTTGAATAGATCGGAGCCGAAACAAATCCATTCGCCTCTGCTATCTTCTGTCCGGTCAAGACATGGTCTCCTACGGCAACTATAGCCTTTGCCGGTGCACCAATGTGCTGTGACAAAGGATACACCAAGTCTCCTTTTGGTAGCACTGATTTTATGGGCTTATCCTTAGTTAACTCTTTGCCTTCATAAGGATGTATTCCGCCCTTAAAAGTACCTCTTGCCATTTCCTACCCTTCTTTCGATTGTTTTAGAAAAATATTTACCTGAATAGATAATTTCAGATTTGCATAATATACACTGCTTTAATTGTATCAAATTTTTAATCAAAATTAATGATTAATCTCAAAAATTACGGATATTATTTTAACAAAATCCTGCTTTAGTTTTTGTGGTACAATTATTTATAAGGTGAGTTTTGAAAGTAGGTAGAGTTTAGCATGAAGAAAAGTATCAAAAACATCACATTTTCAGACGATCATATTATTCATAAACTTCCGCAAATGCTCGGATGCAGCAAAGACGACATTTTATTCATAGATATAGAAACAACAGGCCTGTCTCCCAGAAATTCAGAAATATACATGATAGGTCTCTCTTATTGTGAAAACGATTCATGGCGAATTGTTCAGCTCTTCGCAGAAGGTCCTGCCGAAGAAGGACATATTCTCAAAATGTTTGCCAAGAATTTCAGTGGACATTCCAAGGTAATTAATTTTAATGGCGACAGATTCGATCTTCCATTTTTAAAAAGCAAGTTTGAAAAATATAAGATTCCTAATCCGATTGAAGATGCAGATTCGATCGATCTTCAGAAGATTATCCGTCCCTATCAGGATCAATTGGGACTTATAGACTGCAAGCAAAGAACTATTGAGATGTACCTCGGAACCACAAGGAAGAATAAACATGACGGCAAGAGCCTTCTGCCAGTCTACGCTTCATATAAAAAGACAATGGCAAGACAGCCTCTTGAAATTCTTTTCCTTCACAACTATGAAGACGTAAAGGGAATGTTTGCTCTTTTACCAATGTTCCTTTTCCTTAAGTTCTTTTCGCTTTTCCAGAATATGCCCGGAACATCGATCAAAACGGACGAGCCGATCGTGCCTGAAAACTACCTCGATCCCCAGGCACCGCTTGAAGAAGTCACTCTTCCCGTAAAGGCAAAAAAAGTTCAGGCAAATTATTATAATGACTACGAGGGAAATCTTAAGAAAGAGATCTTTATGAAGCTCGAGCTTCCCTTTGCACTGCCGTCTTCACTGACAGGTCATCTGGATGATTGTTATTTCAAGACAGATAAGAATGAAGCGATACTACGCGTTCCGATTTACGAAGCAGAGCTCAAGTATTTTTATTCAAATTATAAGGACTACTACTATCTTCCAAAAGAAGATACGGCAATCCACAAATCTATCGCATCGTTTGTAGATAAGAAGTACAGGGAAAAAGCTAAGGCAGAGAATTGCTATACGAAAAAGTCCGGACAGTATTTAAGAGAATGGGATCTTGTATTTACTCCCTTCTTTAAATCAGATTACAAAGACGAAAGGATATTCTTTGATCTTAATTCCAACCTAAAGCAAAGCCGCTTTGCTCTGAGTGTCTACGCATCACACATAATCGCACATATTCTTGAAATATAATAAGAGGTTGCTCTCGCAGCCTCTTATTTTTATTCCTTAATTCATAGGTCTTTCATAGTAGAAGGAGTTCTTCCTTACATAACCCATTTCTTTGTAATTTATGATCTGCTCAGTACTTCCAATAAAGAGTATTCCTCCCGGAGCAAGTGAGTCATAGTATTTCCTGAATATTTCGTCCTTGGCTTCTTCTGTAAAATAGATGAGCACGTTTCTGCAAACAAGGAGATGACAATCCTTTGGATATGGATCTCTTAAAAGATCTGCCTGCTTGAAAGTAACTCTTGATTTGATCTCATCGGATACTTTCATCTTTCCGTCTGCTGTTTCCTCGAAGTACTTAGTTTTAAACTCCGCGGGAACACCGGCTACTTCCTTCTTGTCATAAATTCCTGCCTTAGCCTTAGCAAGAACAACCGCATCAAGGTCAGTTGCCAAGACGCTTATCTGATTCAAAGGCATATGCTTTGACAACATCATTACAATAGTATAAGGCTCGTCACCTGTAGAACAAGCAGCGCTCCATATCTTCAGATTCTTACCGAACTTACTCATAAGTTCCGGTACCATCTCTTTATCCATTAGATTCCATTGGTCTGCATTTCTGAAGAACTCAGAAACATTGATAGTAAGATAGGATACAAAAGAATCAAGCGCCTCTCTGTCTTTTTTGATAAGTTCAGCAAAGCCATCGTAGCCCTTTACATCATATTTCCCTATGAGGGTATCGATTCTCCTCTTCATCTGTTTTTCTTTGTATGAATTGAGGTCAATCTTAGTCAGATCATAGACTGCTTTTTTAAACCACTCATAATCATATGCCATGGATAATCCTCCTGATCCTTTTTTATTTTTATTGTATTATAGTGTAAATTGTATGTAAAATTAAAAAAAAATAAAGCCGACAGTAATACCCTACCGTCGGCTTTGATTCTTATGAGATTTAAATATCAGTTCTCTTCCTGTTCCTGCTCAGCGATAACCTTATCGATATCTACAGAAACAACATCTCCGCTCTCAGCCTCTTCTTCCTTCTCAGGAGCGAACATAGCCTTGATTGAAAGGCTGATCTTCTTCTCTTCTTCGTTGAAATCAACAATCTTTGCTTCAACTTCCTGTCCAACCTTAAGTACGTCAGCAGGCTTCTCAACATGCTCTTTAGCGATCTGAGAAACATGAAGAAGTGCGTCGATACCGGGCTCAAGCTCTACGAATGCACCGAAATCAGTCATTCTGGCAACCTTGCCCTTTACAACATTACCTACAGCATACTTAACTGTAGCATCCTTCCAAGGATTCTCGTTGTCGAACTTTCTTGAAAGCGCGATCTTGCTGCCGTCGATGCTCTTAACGAGTACCTTAACAGTATCACCGATCTTAAATGCTTTCTTAGGGCTCTCAACACGTCCCCAGCTCATTTCTGAAATATGAAGAAGTCCGTCTGCTCCGCCAAGATCGATGAAAGCACCGAAATCTGTAACGTTCTTTACAACGCCTTCTACAACATCGCCAACCTTGATTGAATCAAAGAGCTTCTTAGCCTGCTCAGCCTTCTCAGCTGTAACAAGCATTCTTCTGTTACCGATGTATCTTCTTCTCTTAGGATTGTACTCAGTAACAACAAATTGGATCTCCTGATCCTGATACTTTGAAAGATCTTTCTCATAACTATCGGAAACAAGGCTTGCAGGTATGAAAATCCTAACTTCATCAACAACAACTGTAAGTCCACCTTCGAGAACCTGTACAACCTTAGCTGTGAGAACTTCCTTGTTATTGAAAGCCTCCTCGATTCTCTTGTTTCCTCTGTCGATTGCGAGTCGCTTGTATGAAAGAATAACCTGTCCATCTGCGTCGTTTGTCTTGAGCACTTTGACATCCATAGTGTCACCGACTTTGACTACAGTTGTAAGGTCAATACTGTTATCGTTGCTATATTCGTTCTTAGTCAAGATACCATCGGACTTGTAACCAATGTTAAGAATTATCTCGTCAGGCTTAACGTCAATAACAGTTCCCTCAACAACCTCCCCCGTGTGAATTGTTTTGAAAGATGCGTCAAGCAACTGTTCAAAAGTTTCTTCTGACATAATTCTGAACCTCCTCAATAATGTTCTTTGGGGTTGATGCCCCGGCGGTAATCCCCACTAGTTTAACCGCTTCATTTCTCTCTAGATGCAGATCATCCAGTGTTTGAATAAAATATGTTTTGGCACATTTTTGATTGCAAATTTCGTACAGTTTTCTCGAATTTGAACTGTGTGCCCCTCCGATCACTATCATCACATCTGCCTTGGATGCAATGTCTTCTGCTTCGGATTGTCGCTCGTCAGTCGCGTTACATATAGTATTCACAATATTAATATTGTAACCGTTATTCCCAAAGATTTCAACGGTTTCTTGAAATTTATTCTTGTTAAATGTAGTCTGAGAAACGATAGTATACTCTTTTTCTCGGTCACCACGGAACTTTTCGGCACTTTCAGGTGAATCGATAACAAAAACTTCACCATCTGCATAACTTACAATTCCTTCTACCTCAGGATGGTTTGCACTACCCACTACAATTATGGATTTGCCCTTACCACTCTCTTCCGAAACTATCTTATGTATGCGCTTAACAAAAGGACATGTGGCATCAATGATCTCAAGCCCTGTAGCAGCTATTTTTTCATGAACTTCTTTGGTAACTCCGTGAGATCTTATAACTATTATCCCACTGTCAATTCCCTCAAGTTCATCGACGGACTCAATGACTTTTACGCCCTTTTCCTCCATATCCTTAACAACTATCTCATTATGGATAATAGGTCCGTATGTATAAATATTCATTCCCGGGTTGTTCTTTATCTGCTCATAGACCGTATCAACCGCCTTTGTCACACCAAAGCAAAAACCCGCGTGTTCAGCCAAGATTACTTCCATCTGTTTCCTTTCAGGCGCCCTTATAGAGCTCGATTATCTTATCTTTTACTTCCTCGATCGTCATATCGGATGAATCAAGAAGTGTCGCATCATCAGCCTGTCTCAAAGGTGACAGATCTCTGTGCATGTCTCTGTAGTCTCTGTCTATAATGTCTTTCTCGATCTCATCAAGATTGCACTCAACGTTCTTAGCAACAAGTTCCTTGTATCTTCTCTCTGCGCGCACGCGTGAGCTTGCAGTGAGATAAACTTTAAGATTGGCATTCGGAAGTACAACGGTTCCGATATCTCTTCCGTCCATTACAACATCTGTTGTCTTTGCAAGATCCTGCTGAAGCTCCACAAGCTTCTCTCTCACAGCCTTATTTACACTTATCGCAGAAGTCATATTTCCTACTTCTTCTGTCCTGATAAGTCCGTTGACGTTCTCACCGTTCAAATAAACAACCTGCTCATTGTTCTCATGTTTTATAGTAATATCGGCTTCTTTGCATGAGCTTACGATTTTATCACTCTCATCTGCGCCAACACCTTTTTTCAACATATAAAGAGCCATTGCTCTGTACATAGCGCCTGTATCAACATAAATAAATCCAAGCTCCTGTGCAACTTTTCTCGCGATAGTACTCTTTCCGGCTCCCGCAGGTCCGTCTATAGCAATACTTCTAGCCATTGTAAAAAAATCCTCCATATATTAACCGTTCATTCCGGCGCTTTCTCCCGCAAGTCTGCCCGTAGACCAAGCCACCTGCAAATTAAAGCCTCCGGTCTCCGCATCGATATCCAGAACCTCTCCCGCAAAATAAAGTCCGCTTATAAGTTTGGACTCCATTGTGGAAGGATCTATTTCTTTAACATTGACACCACCTCGTGTGATTATCGCTTCGTTAAAATTTCGGGTTCCCGTCACCGTCATCGGCACGTTCTTAATGAGCTTTACAAGCCCCTGCCGCTCCTCTTTGGTGATATCATGAACCGCTTTTTCCGGATCGATACCTGAGAGATTAATCATAACAGGAATGAGCTTTGTTGGGAACAGTCCTCCCAAAGCATTTTTAAATTGCTTGTTTATGGCACCTTCAAAATCCCTGAGAATGCGCTTATCAAGCTGCTCCTCGGTAAGAGCAGGTTTTAGATCAAGTAAGAGCCTGCCTTTTACATTTTCTTCATAGTGGCAGCTCGCCGTGAGAACCAGCGGTCCGCTCACTCCAAAGTGGGTAAAAAGCATCTCTCCAAAGCCGTCATATACAGGCTTATCCGCTTTTTTCTTTTTCCCCGCAGACTTTTCTTTTTCATCCTTTGACAAAAAGAGCTTGAGACCGACATTTTTAAGTGACAATCCCTGAAGTTCCTTGCACCAGCCCTCTTCTATTACAAAAGGAACAAGCGAAGGCACAGGCTTTATAAGGGAATGTCCAAGTTCTTTGGCAAACTTGTACCCGTCTCCCGTAGAGCCGGTCGAAGGATACGACACACCGCCGGTACAAACTATCACAGCATCAAACTCTTCTCTTGTGATAGGATCGCCCTTTCTTGAATATGTGATCGCAGAAACAGCTCCCGCGCTGCTTTCCACAGATAATACTTCCGTATCGAATATAACCTTTACGCCCGCCTTTTTAACAGCGTTATAAAGAGCTCGTATTATATCGGATGAATGATCGGAAACGGGAAAAACTCTGTCTCCGCGCTCTACTTTGAGCTTGCATCCGTTATTTTCAAAAAAATCCATGACTGCGCTGTTATCATACCCGTATACTGCGCTGTACAAAAATCTCGGATTTCTTTTTACGTGTCCGAAAAAATCCGTGACATCACAGGCATTTGTGACATTGCAACGCCCTTTACCCGTTATATATATCTTTTTTCCGGGTTTTTCATTCTTCTCAAAAACAGTGACGCTCGCGCTGCTCTCCGCAGCAGCAAGCGCCGCCATCATTCCGGCTGCCCCGCAGCCGATAACTGCTATTCTTTTCATATACTGCTAATCCTTAAACAAAACTACTTTATTGCCATTATTCCGGCTTATCATTTCTTCCAATGATATTGCCGATCATCATCGGATCGTCCGAGGCAAAATCTATCTCATCATTGAGATATACCTGATAATTATTCCATGCCTCTTCGAGCATCTTGAGATCCGCCTTAACCTCATTTGGTCGTCTCATGCAAAGTGCAACAACAAGTGCATTTATAACACTGAGCGGTGCAACGAGCGAATCAACAATCGATGCCATCTCACTTCTTGCAAGAAGATTGCAGGAAGAATATAGATTCATCGGTGAATGTACGGAATCGGTTATTGTTATAACCTTCGCATTTCTGTCATTGGCAAACTCCATGCACTTGAGTGTTCTCATGGAATATCTCGGGAAACTGATGCCTATGATCGCATCCCTGTCGCCAATCCTTATCATCTGCTCGAACATTTCCGTAACACTTGTAGTTTTGATTATAACATTATTACCTCTGATCATGTTGAGATAAAAATGTAAAAAATCTGCCAAAGGTTCGCAACTTCTGATACCTACAATATAGACCGTTCTTGCCTTTAAGATAATATCAACTGCTGTCTTAAACGCCGCAACATCTATATTGTTAATGGTACTCTCGAGATTCGCAATATCAGATTGCAAAATCGTTGAAAGTATCTCACCTTCGGAACTTCTCCCGAACTTCCTTCCAACCTTCTCCACCGAACCAAACCTATCGCTGACCCACACGGAAAGAGCCTTCTGAAAAGCGGGATACCCGTCATATCCAAGACTCATGGCAAATCGCACAACTGTAGATTCACTCATACCCACGATCTTGCCAAGCTCCGCAGCCGTCATAAAAACAGCCTGCTCGTAGTGATCGCAGATATAAGTCGCAATTGACTTTTTACCTTTACTCATCTTGGAGTAACATTCGTTTATTCTTGTTATAACATCAACATCATTTTCAAATTTCATAGACTGAATGCCTTATACGCCGATTCAAGCATAGAAACTGAAGTTGCCTCATCAAGATCGTAGTCACCTGTAACCGCCATGCAGCCTGCTCCGTGAATGTAGATCCACATCTTCATAAAAAGCTGCTGTGCGTTTGAAATGCCATCATCAGACGCTCTTTTGATCTCTTTTACAACGTTTTCTTTTGAACCGTTTACAAGATCATACATACTCTTCTTCTCATCACCCTGCTCGGATACAAAAAGAAGTTTAAATAAATAGGGGAATTTCTGGGCGAACCCAATATAAGCAAGACCAAGGTCCACAAAAGGAACCTCATGATTTTTGGAACAATCGTTATAGTAATCTTCGTAGTATGCTGCCGCTTTGTCATAGACATCTTTCTTAAGTGCATCCATACTGTCATAAATGCGGAAAATCGGCTGTGTAGAACAACCTGCCGCTGCTGCGAGCTTTCTGGACGTTATCTGCTCAAAACCTTCTCTCTTGGTAATCTTAAATGCTGCATTTACAATCTCTTTTTGCGTAATTGTCGCTTTCCTGGACATACTATCCCCTCCCAACATAATTCTGCATAGATTCATATAAAAGCATGCGTTATCATTTTACAGAATTAACGATAGAGTGTCAATAAATTTCACTACTGTCCACACATTACCTGGTCTCTAAAAAGGTCATCTCATCCTTCGCAGCTTTATCGAGAGGATACATAGTCATATAGTCGCTCATAAGCTTTTTGGCAGATTCGAAATCACCGCTGTACTCATATGCACATATCTTATTAAACATCAGTGCCTGCTGTACCGCGTTGTCATTAAGCTGGATTCCGCCGTCAAAAGAAATGATCGCTTCCCCAAAAGCATTTGCCGCCTCATCCTCATTTCCGGAATCCAAATAAAATCTGCCTTTACTTACCTGACACATTCCAAGCTGATTACTGATATTTGCACTCTTTGAATTATTCTTCAGATATTCCTTATAAACACTGATAGCATAATCATACTGCTGCTGTCTCTCGTATGACTGCCCCAAAAGAAGAACGACAGACTCCTTAGTGTCGTGACCACCGCTCTCTTTATTGGCTTTGCTCAGATAATTCTGCGCCTCCGCATCATTTCCAAGATAAAAATACATCTCACCTTTTTCAAAGTTAGACATAGTCTTTTCATCGCTCTCAAGGGCATGCTGAAGAATAGTCTTAGCCTTTTCTTCATCTCCGTTTTCAGCATAAGCCTTGTATATCATAACTATCATGGAATAATCTTTGGAATTAAGACGGATGGCATTGGTAAAATCAGCATCTGCGCTCTTTTTATCCTCGTCTCCGCCCGCTTTAAGTTCGCACACTCCTCTGAGGTAATATGCGGTCGGATCCTTGTCTCTAAGACTCAAAATGGCATCATAGATTCCTTTTGCCCTGTTGAAATCATCGAGTCTCATGTATGCTTCCGCAAGGTAATAGTTGGTGTCGAAATCCATATCATCAACTATTCCGTCATCCTCAGCAAGAGAAGCAAGTAGCTCCTGTGCCGCCTGCTCATTCTCATCACAATATAAGTATGCTATGCCTTTTCCTCTGTGAATAAGACATGCATCTTCCCCGTTCTCTTCAGCTGACTCAAAACTTGCCAGTGCTTTTGCATACTCATGACTGTCTATGTAAGCATAACCGGAATCTATACCGTGTCTGCCTGCAAAAGATCCGCATCCGCCTAGAGTAACAGAAATACATATTGCGCTCGCAATAATCCTGTACTTCACATTTAACCCCCTAATTATCCCAAATATGCAATAACCTCTACTTCACAAAGAACATCTTTGGGAAGCTGTTTAACTGCCACGCAACTTCTTGCCGGCTTTCCTGTAAAGTATTTTTCATATACAGCATTGAATGCTGCAAAATCGCTCATCTCTGCAAGGAAGCATGTTGTCTTTACCACATGCTCATAATTGGTTCCGGCTGCCTTTAAGATCTCGCCGATATTCTGGCATACTCTGTCTGCCTGATCTGTGATTGTTGTTGTATCTATCTGTCCGTTAACAGGATTGATCGGAATCTGTCCCGATGCGTAAAGAAAACCTCCTGCTATGATTGCCTGTGAGTAAGGTCCGATAGCTGACGGAGCCTTATCTGTAACGATGTATTCAAGCTTATCCACTTTGTATTCCTCCTCAACATATAGTATTTTATTTATTCGTTCTCGCTTCCGAATACTGCGGTAACGTAGAAACCTCGTGCATTTTCTTCGACCTTTGTTACAACTCCCTCTCTCTCAAGCATACGCTCGCGGAAAGGAAAATTGCCGGACATCACCAGTGAAGGATCTATCGTATAGTAATAATTGCTTGGAAGCACACCTTCCGTGACCGTAACATGGTCTCCCTCATTTAGCAGTCCCGGTCGTTCCATTTTGAATGTCATTTCTCTAGACATTTTAACACTCCTGATCAGTCTTTTACAATCGCATGATGAAGCAGGTACTGATGCCATCTTTCGTAAGATGAAGCCTTCAAATGTATATCATCTGTAGATAAATCCTCTAACAGATTTCCGTTTTCATCATCAACAGCTTCATTCATATCCAAATAGAAAATATCTACATTATTTGCCAGATGAGACAGAGCTTCATTTCTCTCATTTATTCTCTCATTGGTAAATATCTTGTCATTGCTACTCTTGTGCTCTGTAACGTGCATGATACTCTGAATATATATTATCGCATCAGGCTGAAGTTCCCTTATCCTTGCGACCACTTCAGCATACTTTGCAACGAAGGTCTCCGTCGTACCGGTTCCCATCTCGTTAAGTCCCAGCATAATATATATCTTGCCATAAGGCTCATCTCTTTCAAGAGCCTCATCAACAGTCATTTTCTTGCCTTCTTCGTCCTTCAAAAAATCATTTACAAGAACACTGTGTATGCTAAGAGATACCTTTGCGTAGAATGTCGCCTGCTCGTCAAGTCCTTCGCAATACTCTGAAAGACCTACCGTTCTGGAATCTCCTATGAAAAGAGCATCTGCAAAATAGTCGTCTGTAACTTCTTTAAACTGTACTTCTTCAGCGGCTTCCTCACTTCCGGAACCGTCATTTCCCGATACATCGTTTCCTGAAACATCGCCGAGAATCGCAGCAACATCTTCTATATTACTGTCTTCATTACGTGCCGCAACGCTTTCTTTATCAAAAATCTGCCAGGGCATAACGCCGTCGGAAATTCCTTTTATCATGACAACAAAAAGAGGCTGTTCAGCAGGATCGTATCCGGATGAATAATCCGCATAGATTGACCCTTTTGCAACAAATGTAACGGCAGATATTATAATTGAAAACACCACTACGCCCGTAACAAGCGGACACGTCTTAAAACAATTCATTACTTACACTTTCTTTAGAATGCAAAATACATAAACGGATTACCTGCTGAATTTGCCAGACTGTAAACCGAAACCCAAAACAACGCGAACAAACAAATTATTATCAAAGGATTCTTCCTGTGCTTCTCAAAAAACTTAAACACGTGTGGTACAAGAAGAACCAGACCAATTGCCAAAAGACCGCCGTATATTCCAAGATTTTTTATATAATCATTGCTGTTTACAGCGATTCCCGCTCCAAAGAAAGGGAAAAGTCTCTTGAAATAGTTTAAAAGCATTTCAGCATCCGATATAGCAAATATAACCCAGGTAAGAGGTATGAGAATAAGTACATTAAACCTTCCCACAATACTCTTTAAAAAACCCGGAAGCTTAGATACCACAAAACGCTCACACAATATTATTACAAAAAGAATAAGTCCCCAAAGAATAAAATTGAGGGTTACTCCATGCCAAAAACCTGTAACAAGCCATACAACGAGCAGATTAAATATAATCCTTATGCGACCAACTCTGCTTCCGCCCATAGGAATATAGATATAATCCCTAAACCATGATCCGAGCGTTGCATGCCATCTTCTGTAAAACTCCGAAACGCTCTTCGAACTGTAAGGATGATCAAAGTTCACAACAAACGGAAATCCCAACATAACAGCAATTCCTGATGACATAAGGGAATATCCCCAGAAATCATAGAACAACTGAAGTGAATATGTCACAGCTCCTATCCATGCAAACGGAGTGGAGATACTCTCATATCCTATCGTTCCGATTTCTTTCCAGAGCATTGCATAGTGATCCGCAAGAAGAACCTTCATCCCAAGTCCTACAACAAAATACTTAAGTCCATCCTCGATATGAGCAAAGATCTCTTCTTTTGAGCTCTTTGCAGCGCCGGGAATAAGCTCGAGATTATCGCTGTAATCCGAAAAGCGCATGATAGGTCCCGATACAACCTGCGGGAACATGCAAAAATAAGCCGCAACGTCTTTAAAGAGCGGCTTTGAATCAATCTTACCGTTATATGTATCCGCCTGAAAAGAGATCATCTTGAAAGTGTAGAAACTGATTCCGATAGGAATAAGATTTTTGTCTACAAACTGCCCCAAGAGCTTGAATTCCACAAGCATGAATGCATCTATCATCACGATGAAGGCCAGAAGCACCTTCTTTTTCTTACCCTCTACTCCTCTCACTGCCCGCGCAAACAGATAATTGACAACAACCGAGCCTAAAAGAACCGGAAACAATTTGATGTTTCCCACTGAATCAACGCTTCCGACAGCATAGAAAATCAAGCTGCCAAGAAGCAACGTCCACGTCCTGAATTTAACAGGAGCTACATAAAACACTATTAAAAAAGCTGGTAAAAACCTAAATATAAACGTTAGATTCGAAAAACTTATCATTTAACACATTTCCCAAAAATTAATTACCTGAACTATTAGCATTGTCAGCACTACTGTTCTTACCTGCAGTAGAGTTATTGATCTCCGCAAGTTTTGTCTTTGAAGATGTAGCACACGATGTTTTAGGGAAATCTTTGATTATCTTTTCATACATTTCCTTTGCTTTATCAATATCACCATTCTCATTGTAAGAATTAGCAAGATGATAGATTATATATTCCTCTTCTTTATTATATTGATAAGCTTTTTCGAGTTTTTCTACGGCAACAGCGTATTCCTTTTTCTTGATTGCCTCTTTTCCCTCTTCATAATATGAACTTGCAAGCTGAGGTCCGACCTTATTCATGAGCTCATCGTATAACTCCTTAAACTCAGGGGGAACCTCTTTGTTATTCTTATCGCTAGTTCCATCTTCTGTAAAATTTATCTTCTCGAGTGCTTTAGCCATGCCCTCGATATCTGAAGGCTCTTCCATATAAATCTTGACTGCCTTCATAAGACATGTGCTGTCTACATTCTCATATCCGCCGACTTCGTCACCGAGCTCTTTAACCTGTTTCTCAAGTGTCTTAATCTTCTGCTCGTATTCCTCTATCTGTGCAGATTTTGAATCAGACTCTTCACTTATGCCTGTGATAGTTCTGTTATTGTTTGATGTAATATTTTTTATCCTCTGAGGAAGGATCAAGAAGCAAGATACTGCGATTCCAAGCACAATACCGAGCACTATTCCCCAGATTGATCCGGACTTGGTAAAAGCGGACTGCTTACGAGGCTGTATGATCATCTCGTTTCCGCTGTTATATCTGATAGTATCGTTACTTCCTGAAGAAGCAGCGTCAGATACGAGCTTTCCACCGTCACCGGGAAGGAGCATATTGTCAGCTTCCTTCAGATATCTTCTTGCCATAAGGTTTCCCGCATCCAGTTTAAGAACCTTCTGCGCCTCAACCTTAGCTCTGTCAAAATTTCCTGCCTTGAGATACAAAAGCGCCAAAAGAAGGTGTGCCTTAATAAATCCGGGATTTAATGAAAGTACCTTCTTAAGCTGTATAACCGCAAGATCCAAGCTGTCCTGCTGGCAGTAGTTATATGCAATATTAAACTTCTTTATAGTCTGATTGATGTCCTCAAGTTTAGACGGACTGTTTCTGACCATATCCATATAGTCATCAGCAATATTGTTTTCAGGTCTGAAATTCTTGCTGATAACCCATTCAGAGAGTGCAGCAACGACTTCGCCTGTCTCATAATAAACAAGTCCCAAAAGATTTCTTGCATCAATGTTGTTCTTGTTCATTCGAAGACTCTGCTGCAATGATTCTATAGCCCCGGTTAAATCTCTGACTCCCGCCTTTTCAAGACCATCGTTATAAAAAAAGTTTGATAAGCTCTCAAGTTTTTTATATGTAGCGATAGCCATTATTTACTCCTTTTTGTACTCTCTGTTTCCTGCTTAGCATCCTTAAGAAGCTTTATAAGTACATCTGACATATCATCAAGATCCTGATTGTAGATAATATCCTCAGCATCTTCAATCTCAAGACTTGGTTTGAACTTCTTAAGTTCTTCTTCAAAATTTATCATTATTTTTCCTCGTTTAAAGCATTATTTTGAGCTGTCCGGCAAGGTACAAAGAACCTGCTGCAAACACAACATCTTTCGACTTGCGAACAGTTATGACGTCGGTCACCGCATCTCTGACATTACTGTAGTATTTGATGGGAACACCGATAATCTTATGCTGTTCCTTACTTTCTTCAAATGCACTCTTAAGATCTGAAACCGAAACAGATCGCTCTGTTCCAAGGACTGTCACGAAAATCGCGTCAAACGTTCCGCTCGTAAGCACTCTGTCTATAACATCCTTATATTGCTTATCCGCGACCATGCCAAACAACAGCATCTTTCTTCCTTCTGAATCGATTGCTGTTGCACATTTGATAAACGCTTCTATTCCGTCCATATTATGAGCGCCGTCAACGTAGATACCCGGTCTTACTTCTTCCATCCTGGCATCCCATTTTGCACTCATCAGACCTTCTCTGATGTCGAGTTCCGAAATCTCGGCGCCTTTATCGCGCAAAATCTCAGCCGAAGCAATTGACAAAGCTGCATTTTCCGCTTGATATACTGCTTCGGTAGTAATCTTTAACTCAACATAATTATCATATAAGGAATTATATGAAAAAGCAACGTATTTGTTCCCTGCTTCATCCTTCACAGTCTTCACATCCGTAATGCTTTTTTCATCTACGGACACGACTCTGGAATCCATCTCAAGGGCTTTACTCTTGATAACTTCGCTGCATTCTTTTCTCTTGTCAAAAAATACTACGGGCACGCCTTTTTTGATAATGCCTGCCTTCTCTCCCGCAATCTCGGGAAGTGTATTTCCAAGGTACTGCATATGATCGAAGCCTATCTCTGTGATGACACAAAGAAGCGGCGATTCTACGGAATTGGTCGCATCGAGCCTTCCGCCGAGCCCCGTCTCCATTATGAGATAGTCCACTGAATATACGTCATAAAGAAGCATTGCTTCAAAGAACAAAAACTCAAAGTATGTAGGAAAATACTCTCCGTTTTTGTACTCCATTATTCTTTTTAACAGTTCGGTAAATACTTCTGTGAAAACACCGTCGGTCACCATCTTGCCGTCGATGCAGAATCTCTCGTTGATCTTCATAAGATGCGGAGATGTAAACATTCCGACTTTATATCCTGCTTTCATCAGGATATTTGACAGGTAGCAGCACACAGATCCTTTTCCGTTAGTGCCTGCCACATGCACTATCTTCATGTTCTTGTCAGGATTCCCCAGAAATGCCAAAAAATCCTTTGTATCTTCGATTGAATGTTTATCTGTAAACCCGGGGACAGAATTCAGAAATTCCTCACACTCTTTGATATCAAACTTCTCATCATTGTCCGAGCGTCTGATAAACTCCTCCACTTTTTTCAATAATTCGTTATGCATAATCACACCACTAAGCTAATACTCATTTTAAGGCGCTACCCACATCCCCCCATGTGAGTAGCATCCATATATATTTTTACTTTGCCAGCTGTTTAAGTCTCTCTGTAATCTGGTCGTATGTCTGCTGGTATTTCTGCTGTTTCTCTTTTTCCTCTGCGATCTTATCTGCAGGAGCCTTTGCAAGGAACTTCTCATTGCTGAGCATGTTCTGTGAACGCTTAAGCTCACCCTCAAGCTTCTTCTGCTCCTTAGTAAGACGCTCGATCTCGGCTGAGATATCAACGAGGTCTGAGAAAGGAATGTATACGGTTGCTTCCGCAAGTACTACGGAAACCGCATCATCCGCAATGCCGTCTTTGTTCTTCTGGCATACAGACTCTGAAGCATAAGCAAGTGATTCAAAGAAAAGCTTACCTGTTGAGAAGATATCGAGAACTTCATCGCTCTCGCTCACAACAAATACTTTAGCCTTTCTTGAAGGAGCAACGTTCATCTGTGTACGAACATTACGGATTCCTCTTACAGCTTCTTTTATTGTCTCGATTGCCTTCTCATCGGATGCAAAATTCCACTCATCCTTGTATACAGGCCACTCAGAGATCATGATAGACTCTTCTTCATCCTGAAGTGCGCAGAAAATCTCTTCTGTAATGAAAGGCATATAAGGATGAAGGAGTTTAAGTGCATTTATAAGTACTGTCTGAAGTGTCCAGAGTGCTGCCTTATGAGATGCAACGTCGTCTGAATTGTAAAGACGAGGCTTAACCATCTCAATATACCAGTCACAGAACTCATCCCAGATAAAGTCATAAACCTTCTGAACCGCAATTCCGAGTTCAAAGTGATCCATGTTATCTGTAACTTCTTTTATAGTATTGTTGAGCTTTGAAATGATCCACTTATCAACAGGCTCAAGTCCTGCAGGCATTGCCTGATGAATAGCTGAAGGAGCATCCTCTGCCATATTCATCATGATAAATCTGGAAGCGTTCCA
>JAFZQT010000024.1 GCA_017620235.1 Butyrivibrio sp.
CCTGTCTCCTGCTTGGGGTTCTTAGAGCTACGCTCTCTTACTACACCCTTTACGGAAATAGTAGACTCCTTATTGATAGCCTTGGCTGTCTTAACCATCTCCTCGGTCTCAAGAACAATCTGTGTTGTGCCGTAGAAGTCACGAAGCACTACGAATCCGAGTCCGCTTCCCACTTCTCTCATATTCTCAAGCCATCCGACAAGTGTTACGCTCTTGCCGGCATCGCCGATACGAAGCTCACCACAGTTATGTGTACGTGATTGCATCATGTGTATTACTCCATTTCTGATTAAAATATGTCAACGAAAATGACTGAAAAAAATAAGTGCGTAGTATCGGAAAAATACCAATACCACGCACAACATTTTAGAACATCATTGCATTAGTTGCAAGTGTATTTACCTTATTATTATTTAACCTGGTTGCCACCCCATTCTACAACGGTGAATCCGTCTCTATTGCCCTCGGGAATGGACTGCGGATTGATCTTCACATATCTATCGGTCGGATACCAAGCCATGAATACACGGATGATATTGTCGGGCTGATGAGAAACACTGAGCTTCGCGCCCTTTTTGTATGTATCACCCTGGAAGCTGATCATGTTGAACTCGTTTCCTTCCATTCTGGGAAGCCAGAACTCTATAAATTCCGCGGTCTCTGAATCGTTAAGTCCCATCTCATGGAGCTTGGCATTAAGGAAGCTCTCCGTATCGGACCCTTTAACGCAGAAGCCTGAGTAAAAGTCATAATCGTAATTGGGATCTCCCTCCCAGAAAAGATAATCATAAGTCTGTCCGTCATAAGTGATGGTTCCGTCCTTATCGGCAACCACTTCCCACTTGTTCTCGGAACTAAACTCAGGGATCAACTCGTCGAGATTACCGTCATAGTTTAGGCTTACCTCAACTTCTGTTCCGTCCTCTTCGGGATAAAGATAGATAACAGGCTTAAGATCGAGTCCGGATTCTTCAATTTTAGCTTCGGTGCATTTATTATGCCCACCAAAACAGTATCCTACGCAGCATAGCGCAAGACACGCAGCAAGAATTACTATAAAACTCTTTGTTTTCATAAGCCCACCTCCGTTCTTCCGTCCGATTTATAAATGTGCATCTCACACATTACCTTAGTTCACGGGGAAACTCCCACACCATAATTATATACTTATTATCGTCAAAAAGATAGCCGATCTTGAGTGAATTGCAAGAATTTTTATTAAAATCTGATAATTTATCTGAATTCTTTGGAGTAGTAAGGAATTATTATGTCTTCTCCGGCCATGACCGCGCCTCCATCCTCTATATGATTGATGCTGCAGACTTCGGCAATATAGTCATCTATGCTGTCATACTTCTCGTATGAGATATTGGCTGATGCTATGCTCCAGAGCGAATCACCGGCATCTACAGAAATCTGTTTGTAATACTTGTAGAGAATGTCGCTTCCGTCCACCTTAGCGTTGAGTGTCATTGTAAAGGCAAAAAAGATCACTGCAAAAACCAAAAGCGCCGCAATAAGCCCCAACACAAAGCGCTGTCTTCTTACAATTTTCTGCCTCCTTAATTTGTTCTTGTAGATCCTAAGCTCACTCTTTGATAAAAATCTCTGATCGTTATATAAAGTTGCCGCAGTCATAAGCGCTCTTGTCATATCACACCTCCAAAAAAAAGCTTGTGTTGCCGGGTAGTTATCTACCTTACAACACAAGCATAAATTTTTAGGTGGGTTATAAAACGGACACCTTTATTCTTCCCCATAATATTCAAGCACCGCTTTTCCTACATTTCGTGCTACGCCTTCGCCATAGAGCGAATCAATTACTCCGGCGACTTTGTCGTCATTTATATATGATCTGGCGCCTGCAATAAGCATAGAGCGTGCATTACTCATGTGATACATCTTGTTTGTATTATCTTCAAGTTTCTGCACAAGTTTATGGCGCTTTGTTTGCTCCTTCGGAAGCTTGGCAAAAGAGTGATAGATTTCCTTAAGCTCTTCTTCCAATGCCTTATGTTCCTCGGGCGTCATGGAATCTATTTCTTTAAGGGCTTTCAAGTAGTTTTCTTTACTTCCGTACAAACGGAGGATATCCTCACCGATCTCTCCTTGCGCGAGATTGGTCTCCACAGTCTTTTTCATCTCTGCAATATCTTCTTTTTTTACAGGCTTACTTGTAACCTTCTTGATCTCAGCTTCTTTTTCTTTAGCCTCTTTTATCAAGATATCTGACACAGTCTTGGCTTCATCTTCTGTAAAAGGTTCAAAGCTTATATTCTTCCCTTCCGAATCAAGCCCATCTATCACTCTTATCAATCCGTTCAGCTTATTGACTTTACGAACCAGCTTTTCTTTTTGAGCCTTCAACACGCTGTTATAATCACGTTTTCCGGCGTCCAGGATTTCTTTTATCTGAGAAAGCGGGATCTCCATTTCTTTCAGAAAAACTATGGCGCGCAGCCTCTTTAAATCTTCGTCGTCATATAATCTATATCCGGCTTCGCTTCTTTTCTTAGGAACGAGGAGTCCTATATTGTCATAGTGTCTTAGGGCTCTCTCCGATAGCCCTGCTATTTTTGCAACTTCTTTTACTGTCTTCATGGTTTAGCCTCCTTTTAGAGCCAGTTTAAAGCATGACGTTACGTTAAGGTCAAGAAAATTATAACACAGCAGATTCCTAATAAAAATCTGCATTTGACGAAAGTATATAGAAGTATATAAGCAACACAAAAGTATATAGGAGGACGCCATGGAACGAAATCCATTTGTACTCAACTTCGGAAAAGTCCCAACTCAATACATCAGCAGAGAAATTCTCATAGATGAAATTGTGCAGGAGCTTACAGCGGAGAACGCGCAAAATAACTGCTTTATGCTGACAGGCACAAGAGGAAGCGGCAAGACCGTTACAATGACTTCCATAGAAAAAGAAATTTCTACGTTCGAAGATTGGATCATTATAAGACTCAATTCTGAGAGAAACATGCTTGAAGGAC
>JAFZQT010000025.1 GCA_017620235.1 Butyrivibrio sp.
CTACAGGACGTGTCGTAATCGGCGGACCTCAGGGTGATGCAGGACTTACAGGACGTAAGATTATCGTTGACACATACGGCGGAGCAGCTCGTCACGGCGGCGGAGCATTCTCAGGTAAGGATTGCACAAAGGTTGACCGTTCAGCAGCTTACGCAGCAAGATACGTTGCAAAGAACATCGTTGCAGCAGGACTTGCAGACAGAGCTGAGATCCAGCTTTCATATGCTATCGGTGTAGCACAGCCTACATCAATCCTTGTAGATACATTCGGAACAGGTAAGGTTTCTGATGAGAAGCTTACAGAGGCAGTTCGTAAGGTATTCGACCTTCGGCCCGCAGGAATCATCAAGATGCTCGACCTTCGTCGTCCTATCTACAAGCAGACAGCAGCCTATGGTCACTTCGGACGTAACGACCTCAATCTTCCTTGGGAGCAGACAAACAAGGTTGATGAGCTCAAGGCAGCTGTAAAGTAATAAATTATTAGAATAATAAGGCCCACAGAATATCTGAAATATCAGATACGCTGTGGACCTTTTTTTTACATTTACACTACCTGCACATTTTCTTTTCCAAAGAGCTGTTCGAGGTTATCAATGAGTAGCTTATCTGCTTTGACAGTGCTTGAGCGTCCAAGTTTCTTGATCTGCTTGGTGTCTTTGAGATATATGGCAATCTCGTCGCGACCGTCTGAATCGGAAATGATGCGCTGGAGTTCTGAATCTTTTTCGGAATAAGCATCCTTATTATCGAATCGGATCCACACAGTACGTGGTATCTCATCAAAAAGAGTTACCTTCTGTGCGATTAGCTTGGCGTCGCGGTCGTCTTCGACAGAAATGCGGCCTTCGATGAAGACTTTGGCGTCTGCATCAAGTCTTGCGGCATTAGCTTCGTAGGTTTTGGGGAACACGATTACTTCGATGCTGCCCACAAGATCTTCAACGGTGAGAAATGCCATGACCTGATCGTTCTTTGTATATTTTATCTTCTTATCGCTTATGATTCCGCCGATAATTGCTTTTTCATTGTCCTTTACGGCAGGCTCGCCTGTCTCGTCATCGAGGTAGAAATCTGCAGTGGTATTAGAAATCCTCTTTTTCCACATTCCCATATAATCATCGAGAGGATGACCTGAAACATAGATTCCAAGCACATCTTTCTCAAATTCGAGAAGAAGCTCTCTTGGGAATTCTCCAACGTCCGGAAGAGGAATCTCGTACTGCTTCTTGTCGTCTTCGCTTACTATGTCAAAAAGAGTCATCTGTCCTGCCATCGAGTTCCTGCCTGCGTTGTGCAGGCGGTCCATGATCTGCGCGTAGATTGTCATGAGCTGTTTTCTTGTTCCGGGGAAGCAGTCAAATGCTCCGGCTTTTATGAAGTTTTCGATAGCTCTTTTGTTTACGTCGGTATCCTTGCCCTGCATGCGGGAGAGGAAATCGTTTATATCCTTGAACTTACCGCGTACCGAACGCTCTTTTACAATAGCGGCGATAGCCGGATGGCCGACACCTTTTATTGCGGTGAGAGCGTAGTGGATAGCCTTTTTCTTACCAGGAGTAGTTGCAATCGCACCGGGAACATTAGCGTCGCTGTCATCTGCATCTATCTCGGTTACTGAGAATCCTTCAAATCCTTCGTTGATATCGGGAGGAAGGAGAGTAATGTTCATGTTTCTGCAACTCATGATGTAGCCCGAAACTTTGCCGGGATTGTCTATTACTGAGGTCATGAGAGCAGCCATAAATTCCACGGGATAGTAGCATTTAAGCCATGCTGTCTGAAGAGCGACAACCGCATAGCAGGCAGCGTGGGACTTGTTAAACGCATACTTTGCAAAGTCCATCATGGAATCGTAGATCGCGTTTGCTATCTCGGGAGAAACGCCTTTTGAAGCGCATCCCGGAACGTTCTCTTCAGCGTTTCCGTTTACGAAATTTGCTCTTTCAACTTCCATTACGTGCTGCTTCTTTTTACTCATGGCACGTCTTACGAGGTCGGCACGACCAAGAGTGTAGCCGCCGAGCTGTTGAACTATCTGCATAACCTGCTCCTGATAGACGATACAGCCGTAGGTGGGCTTAAGTATCGGCTCAAGTTCGGGAGTCAGATAACTGATGGAACCTGCGTCGTTCTTACCGGAGATGTATTTCGGGATGAAGTCCATCGGACCCGGACGATATAAGGAAATTCCCGCTATGATGTCTTCCAGTGACTTGGGCTTTAATTCTTTCATGAAAGCCTGCATTCCGCCCGATTCAAGCTGGAATATACCGTCGCATTTGCCACTTCCAATGAGGGCAAGAACAGCAGGATCGTTGTAGTCTATTTTGTCTATGTCTATGAAATTTGGATCACCTTTTTTGGCACCAATGGACTTGTTTGCAAAGCGAACGGCGTCCTTGATAACTGTGAGGGTTCTGAGTCCCAAAAAGTCCATCTTAAGAAGTCCCAGTTCTTCGATGGTTGTCATGGTGAACTGAGTAGTTATATTACCTTCAGCCGAACGTGAGAGAGGAACAAGGTCCTCTGCGGGTGCCTGGCAGATAACGACGCCGGCAGCGTGTATTGAGGTATGCCTTGGTAGTCCCTCGAGCTTTTTACACATGTCTATAAGCTTGTGGACGGTTTCTTCGGAATCATATCTGGCGCGAAGCTCGGGATTCATCTCAAGAGCTCTGCTCAATGTGATGTTGAGCTCATTTGGGATCATCTTGGATATCTGATCGCCGTAGCTGTAAGGAAGATCCATTACCCTTGCAACGTCCCTTATAACACCCTTTGCGGCGAGCGTACCAAAGGTTATGATCTGAACAACCTTGTCAGCGCCGTACTTTTCTGTAACGTAGTCTATAACGTCCTGTCTTCGCTCGTACTCGAAATCCACGTCTATATCGGGCATGGATACACGTTCCGGGTTAAGGAAACGCTCGAAGAGAAGATCGTACTTGATCGGATCGATGTTGGTTATGTGCATGCAATAGGAGACGATACTTCCGGCAGCAGAGCCTCTTCCCGGTCCGACTGCGATGCCGTTTTCGCGGCAGTAGTTGATATAATCCCAAACTATAAGGAAGTAGTCGACGTAGCCCATTCTCTTGATGACGCCGAGCTCATAATCGAGCTTTTTCTTTAGAGTGCCGTCATCATCGGGGTATCTCTCGTTAAGACCATCAAGACACAGTTTATTAAGATATGTCCATGAATCATACCCCTCCGGAACCTCGAAGTGAGGGAGTTTTGTTACGCCAAACTCAATCTCCACATGACATCTTTCAGCGATTTTTGCCGTGTTATCAAGAGCCTCCTGCGCATATGGGAAAAGAGCTCTCATCTCTTCTTCGCTTTTTACGAAGTACTGACCGCCATCGTAGCGCATGCGGTCCTCGTCTGAAACTTTTTTACCCGTCTGTATACAAAGAAGGAGGTCGTGAGCCTCTGCGTCGTCTGCATAAGTGTAGTGACAGTCATTCGTTGCAACAAGTGGAATATCAAGTTCCTGAGAAAGAGACAGGAGAGCACTGTTTACGGTTCTCTGAGTCGGAATACCGTGATCTTGAAGCTCGAGGAAAAAGTTGCCGTGTCCGAATATGTTGTCCAGTCTCATAGCGGCTTCTTTTGCCTTATCGGGAGCCCCTTTTATGATGTTGCGCGGAATCTCGCCGGCGAGACAGGCACTAAGGCAGATAAGCCCCTCGTGATATTGCTCTAAAAGTTCCATATCTACTCTTGGCTTGTAGTAGTAACCTTCGGTAAAACCGCGGCTTACGATGTGCGAGAGGTTGGCGTATCCTGTATTATTCTCAGCAAGAAGAACGAGGTGGTAATAGCGCTCGTCCATGCTGTTTGTTTCTTTTTCAAATCTTGAACCGGGAGCGACATATACTTCGCATCCAAGTATCGGATTGATACCTTCTTCCTTGCACGCTTTGTAGAAGTCTATAACTCCGTACATGACTCCGTGGTCGGTGATCGCGCCTGAGGTCATACCCAGTTCTTTTAGGCGCTTTACATACTCTTTTATTTTATTGGAACCGTCCAGAAGACTGTACTCTGTGTGGACGTGAAGATGCGAAAAAGCCATACTGTTACTCCCTGTTTTTCAGATGAAAAAATTATATCATATGAAATGAAATTTTTTATGAAAACGCTCCGTCAATCATTGCATTTTAAAAAAAATTGCTCTAATATATGAAAAGAGTATGTCAATAAATTGTCAAATGTAACCGTTTGACATTTTTTAAGGGTTTTAATCTATAGAATCGAGGAAATAATTATGGCAAAGCAGATCAAAACAATCGGTGTACTTACCAGTGGTGGCGATGCACCGGGTATGAACGCAGCTATCAGAGCGGTTGTACGTAAGTCACTTGCGAACGGTCTCAAGGTAAAGGGAATCAAGAAGGGTTACATGGGACTGCTCAACGAAGAGATTGAGGACATGGACAGAAGAAGCGTTGCTGACATTATTCAGCGCGGCGGAACTATCCTTGGAACAGCACGTTGTATGGAATTTACAACTCCTGAAGGTCAGGCAAAGGGTGCTGAGATATGCCGTAAGCACGGAATTGACGGCGTTATCGTAATCGGTGGTGACGGATCATACCGTGGAGCGCAGAAACTTTCTCAGCAGGGTATCAACACAGTAGGTATCCCCGGAACAATCGACCTTGATATTTCTTGCACAGATTACACTATAGGTTTTGATACAGCTATCAATACAGCTATGAGCGCTATAGATAAGATTCGTGATACATCATCATCTCACGAGAGAGTAAGTATTGTAGAGGTTATGGGACGTCATGCCGGATACATTGCTCTTTGGTGCTCAATCGCTAACGGTGCCGATGACATACTTCTTCCTGAGAAATATGATTACAACGAGCAGCGCATTATCGACAACATCATCGATAATCGTAAGAAAGGTAAGACACACCACATCATCGTAAATGCTGAGGGTATCGGACATTCAACATCAATGGCTCGTCGTATCGAGGCTGCTACAGGTCTTGAAACAAGAGCATCTATCCTCGGTTACATGCAGAGAGGTGGAAGCCCTACATGTAAGGATCGTGTGTATGCATCAATGATGGGATGCTATGCTGCCGATATTCTTGCTGCAGGTAAGACAAACAGAGTTGTAGGTTACAGAAACGGACAGTTTGTGGACTATGACATTGATGAAGCTCTTGCAATGAAGAAGAATATCAATGAATATATGTATGAGATCGCACGTATTCTTTGATGATCTGAAAAAAATAAACATAAGTTAAACTTTACCCCTTATCGGTTAAATCGGTAAGGGGTTTCTTGTATGCAAAAAAGTAACAAACAAGGCGTTCACGAAAAAAATCTGCTGTTTACTCGATAGTGATTGACCGTCAAAGCGTATTGTACTAGCCTTGTTGATGGTTACATATAAAAAACATATGTGGGTGGAGAGATGATCAACAAGGAAAAAATTGAGCAGGCAGTTAAGCTTCTGCTTGAAGGAATGGGGGAAGATGTCACAAGAACGGGGCTTGTAGAGACTCCGGAGAGAGTAGCCAGAATGTATGAGGAGATACTTTCGGGTTACGATGACAGCGCGGAAAGACATCTTGGAAAGACATTTCCTGTTGCGGAAAGCGGGATGATTCTTGAGAAAGACATTCAATTTTATTCATTGTGCGAGCACCATCTTCTGCCATTCTTCGGTAAGGTGCATATCGCTTATGTTCCCGTGGATGAAGTTGTAGGCATCAGTAAGCTTTTAAGGACGGTTGAGGTATTTGCGAGAAGACTTCAGATTCAGGAGCAGATGACCGCTCAGATTGCGGATGCCATTGCAAAAAATCTAAAGACCAAGGGCGTTATGGTTCTTGTCGAAGCCGAGCACATGTGCGTCTCTATGCGCGGAATAAAGAAAAGTGGAAGTAAGACGGTGACCGTTGCATCGAGAGGCTGTTTTGAGAACGATCAGAATTTAAGAGATACTTTTTTTAAACTAATCAGTTAAAAACAAGGGCGGTGAGAAGAGATGAAGATAGGGAAAAAGTTTTTTGATCTAGATTCAGACAGATCACTTATCATGGGAATTTTGAACGTTACACCCGATTCTTTTTCAGATGGAGGGAAATACTCAGATGTAGACAGCGCGCTCTTCCAGACGGAAAAGATGATAAGGGACGGTGCAGACATTATTGATGTAGGAGGTGAATCAACGAGGCCCGGCTATACGAAAATATCATGTTGGGACGAAATAGACAGAGTAACTCCGGTTATCAGAGCGATAAAAGAGAGGTTCAATGTGCCGGTTTCTGTTGATACTTATAAGTGGGAAGTAGCAGAAGCGGCGATTGAATGTGGCGTAGATATGATCAATGACATCTGGGGGCTTGATTACTACGAAGATCCGGAGCACCGGATGGCGCAGGTTGTAGCGGCTGCTGAGATACCGGTCTGTATCATGCACAACAAGTCAGACAGAATAATAAGCATGGACAGAGAATCTTTTGAGAGAGAAATAATAGAAGACATGAGAAAGAGGATAAATATAGCCTCTGAAAACGGAATTTATGATTGGAATATTATCCTTGATCCGGGAGTAGGTTTTGCCAAGAATTTTGAAGAGAATATGTGGTGCATATCTCTTATAAGAGAGCTTAAAAACCTGGGATACCCCGTGCTTCTTGGAATATCAAACAAGTCGATAATTGGCAATATCACGGGACTTGAGGTGGATCAAAGAAAAGAGGGAACCATAGCACTAAATGTGCTTGGAAGGAAGTTTGGCGGAAAGATATTCAGAGTGCATGATGTTTTGGCGAATAAACGTGCGCTCGCTGTTGCAGACAGTATTTGTGGATAAACAAACAGAGGGGGATAATTTATGGATTGCATAAAGATTGTTGATCTCGAAATTTATGGAAACCACGGACTATTGAGAGAAGAAAATGCACTTGGGCAGAAATTTCTCATATCGGCAAATCTGTATTTGGATACGAGAAAAGCCGGAATGTGCGATGTCATGGAACTATCGGTAGATTACAATGAGGTTTGTCATTTAATATATGAGTATGTAAGGGGGAATACTTACAATTTAATAGAAACTGTCAGTGAAGAGCTGGCGGAAGAGATACTTTTAAGTTTTCCGCTTTTGGAAAAAGTGGATATTGAGGTTAAAAAACCTTGGGCGCCTATAGGATTGCCACTCAGCTACGTATCTGTGAGCATTTCAAGAGGCTGGCATACGGCATATCTGTCGGTAGGCTCTAACATGGGTGATAAAGAAAAAAATGTTAAAGGAGCATTGGAGGAGCTTTCAAAAGATTCTTTGATAAGAATAGGCAAGAAATCGGGGTTTAGCACTACAAAGCCTTACGGAAAAGAAGATCAGGAGGATTTTTTGAACGGTGTGCTTGAGATAAAAACACTCTATACTCCCGAAGAATTACTTGATAAGGTTCATGATGTTGAAGCGAAATTCGGAAGAGTAAGGGATGTTCACTGGGGACCTAGAACGTTGGATCTTGACATAATCATGTATGATCATCTGGTAATGAACAGTGAAAGGCTTACGATCCCGCATGTTGACATGCAGAACAGACAATTTGTGTTAAAACCGCTTGCAGAAATAAATGAACAGCTTGTTCATCCGGTGTTTAAAAAGACGGTTGGACAGATGCTCAGAGAGGTGCAGGCATAAACGCTTTTTCGTTAAAAGAATCCCTCGGTAAAACTTCAAATCAAAACGCCTGTAAGAATGCTCTTACAGGCGCTCCGAGGGTTTTGTTGTGGGAAGATCAAAAGGTTAATTACCGCCTCTGATGATCCAGTCCCAAATATCCATATAAATCATTGTGGTCTCTCTAATCCTCTTTCCTTTCTAAAAATATAACTCCCTTATGGCATAGATTATAGTATTATCGAAAAAAAGAAAAGAATAAGTTAGTAAATGACATATTTTTTGTGTAAATGACATAAAAACTAGTGGTCAAAAATTTCTGTTATGCACGTTGTTAGCGAATTCACTATATGTTAGTATTGTATCAATGAGCTTTCTCAAATGAATTTTGGGGGTGGCAATATGGTGAATTTAAGTGTTGGTATATGCGACGACGACCCGAAATGTCATCGCAGGATCATGGAAATGTGCGAAAAGCATTTTGCCGACAGTGGTATCGATTATGAGATTTATGACTACTATTCAGGCGAAGAAGTGATTAATGAGCACGACAATCACATCGATTTGCTTTTTCTTGACGTTGAGATGGAGGGCATTGACGGCCTTAAAGTTATGCATAAGGCTGAAAAGATGCAGAATATCCGTAGCATTGTCTTTGTTTCCGCTCATTCTGAAGCGGTGTGGGATTCTTTTGGTTATAAAACAAAAGGGTTTGTTCAAAAGCCTGTTGAAGAAGAAAAAATCCGCAAATTTCTAGACCAGGCTTATGAGAGCAAGAAAAATGATTCTTTTATAGATTTTCCAAATTATAACGGTTCAATTTTTTATAAGAAGTCAGACATTGTTTATGTTAAGTCGGACTCGAATTATGCGATATTGTACCTTGGAGATAACGAGAAGATAATAACATGTACTTTAAAAGAATGTGAAAAGAAGCTTGGCGGAATGCCATTTTTGAGGGTCCACAGGTCATATATCGTAAATCTGAATCATATAAAGAATATTACTGGGGAAACGGTATGCTTTAAAGATGGTTCTGCAATAAGGATAGGCAGAAGTTATAGAGAAAAAGTAAGAAAAGGATACAATGATTATCTGTTGGGTGAGCTGAAAAAATGAATGAGTGCGTGATTGCAGTAGTTTATTGTGTGTTGGATATGCTTAAATATTACTTTTGTCTGGTATATGTATTTAATATACGTATAACACGTAGAAAGTATGCCGTTTTTGCTCTGATCACAACAGCTTCTGCGACAAACGGTCTGTGTTTTTGGCTGACTAACGGGGCAAGTATTTGTTATATTGTTCCAAATGTATTCATGCTGTTGTTTGTTTTTCTGTTACAGAAAGGGAACAGGCTTAAAGGAATATTATATGTCGTTCTGGCATGGATAATAATGGATTCGTTGACGGAACTTGTCAGGATGTTTGCATTGACCATAGGCATAGAACAAGATGTTCTATTTAAAGAGTTGGCTTTGGCGACGCTAAATGCAAAAATTTGTGCTATTTTAATAATCTTTGCCTATCATGGCGTGGTAAATATACTGATTCGAAAGAAATTAGAGTATACGTTCAGCTCTTATCAGTGGGGAGTGATATTTGCAAGCTTTTTGGGGCTTATTCTTATAGTTCCTCCGCTTGAGAGGATGAGTGTCGGAAAAAGTCTTTCTCCTGAAGAGTGCAGTAATATGTGTGTTTCAATGATGCTGGTACTCTTTCTTTTTGTCGGAGTCATGCTCTGGCAGAGTTGTATTGTGAAAAAGAACCTCAGCATGAAAGAGCGCGAGATCAGGTATCAGTATGTTGTTAAGAGTCAGGCGGCTTATTTTGAAGGTCTTTTAAAAGATTATACGGAGATAAGAAAATTCAGACACGATCTGAAAGCTCATGTAATGGCGCTTGTTGAGCTTGCTACGGATAGCAAGGATCAAAAGATTCTTGATTATCTGACTTCAATGGATGCCAAGCTTGAGCGCGCCGGAGTTAAGAGCTATACAGGGAATAAAGCTGTAGATGCGGTTATAAACGAGCTGGCAAAGCATATGGAAGAATCAAAGATCAAATTTGAATACGAGGGAGTCCTTAGGAACAGGGAGGATATTCAGGATTTTGATTTTTGCACGATCTTTTACAATGTTCTTCAAAATGCAATTGAGGCGTCGAAAGCTCTTGAAGAGTCGAAACGTGAAGTGAGTGTCGAGGTAAAGAACGTAGGTGACAAAGCCGGCATTCTTATAAGTAATAATACAATTCTTGAAAAGCTTCCGCTTGATAAGGAAGGACGCTTTACAACCAAGAAAGATAAGGAAAATCATGGTTTTGGCATACAAAATATCAAGGATGTTGTCAAAAAGCATGATGGAATCTACGAAGCACGTGTTGCGGATTCGCGATATATCGTGACTATTGTGATATAAACACTTTAATGTGGTATACTATTTATACACGCTGGTATGCTATCGTGTGAAAATAGTGACCAAAAGAGGTATATATGATCAAGAGTCTGAACAACGAACGTGTACGTAAAGTTGTAAGCTATACACAAAAAAGTAAGGCAAGAAAAGAAAACAACGTTTTTGTTATAGAAGGTATGAAGATGCTTCGAGAGGCGCCTGTTTTACAGGTCCGGGAGGCATATGTGACGGAGCAGTTTCTTGATAGTGCCTCTGAGGATGATAAAGAGATCCTATGGAGATACGGAGCTGAGACGGTTACAGCGGAAGTTATGAAAAAAATGGCAGATACACGGACACCGCAAGGAGTTTTGGCGGTTGTCAGCATGTATCAATACACTGAGGAAGAGGTCCTGGAGGGATATATCCGGGATGGGGGAAACGAAAAACCTCTTTTACTCATACTTGAGAATATTCAGGATCCCGGAAATCTGGGAACCATGTTGAGATCGTCGGAGGGCGCGGGTGTAACGGGGGTTATACTGAGTAAGGGCTCTGCCGACGTTTATAATCCCAAGGTAATTCGCTCGACAATGGGCTCGATATTCAGAATGCCTTTCATGTATGTGGATAACATCCCTGCTTTTGTGGAAAAACTTTCGGAAAAGGGGATAAAAACATACGCTGCGCACCTTAAGGGGAAAAAGAACTACGACAAATTTGATTACACGAAGCCAACTGCTTTTCTTATAGGAAACGAAGGAAACGGATTGTCCAAGGAAACGGCAGATGCGGCATCAGAGTATGTACTGATACCGATGAAAGGGCAGGTTGAATCAATGAACGCCGCAACATCAGCGGCAATACTTACATTTGAAGCATCCAGACAGAGGAGGAAATAAAAGAAAATGACAATAGGTTTTATCGGACTCGGAAACATGGCAAAGGCTATGATCGGGGGTATTCTTGCCAAGGGACTTATGGGACCGAATGATATCATAGGAACTGCGGCTACCGAGGAGACATGTGCTAAGGTTGCAGATAAGTACGGAATCCAGACACGTAGCTCAAATGCAGCAGTAGCAAAAGATTCAGACATCATCATCCTTGCTGTTAAGCCTCAGTACTTAAAAGTTGTAATTGCAGACATCATGGACAGCGTTGATGAGAGCAAAGTGATCGTCAGCATTGCAGCAGGAAAGACAATAAGCTGGCTTCAGGATGAATTTGAGAAGCCTGTCAGAATAGTAAGAGTAATGCCTAACACACCTGCTCTTGTACTTGAAGGATGTTCGGCAGTTTGCAGGAATGATCTTGTGGATGACGATGATTATAAATTCGTAAAAGAGCTGCTTGGAAGCTTTGGAAAAGCCTACACGGTTCCTGAATCTCTCATGGATGTTGTAGTCGGAGTGAGCGGTTCATCACCTGCTTATGTATTTATGTTTATAGAAGCAATGGCAGATGCAGCAGTAAAGGGCGGAATGCCGAGAAAACAGGCATATGAGTTCGCAGCTCAGTCAGTACTTGGAAGTGCCAAGATGGTGCTTGAGACCGGAAAGCATCCGGGCGAACTTAAAGACATGGTATGTTCACCTGCCGGAACAACAATTGATGCGGTACATGTTCTTGAAGAAAACGGTTTTAGAGGAACCGTCATGAATGCAGTAACAGCCTGCATTGAGAAGAGCAGAAACCTATAAAATAGCTGCATTTTCAGACTCGAAAAAGTATAAAATTTGACAAAAAAAGATATATTTGCTAATATCTCTACTACAGTGTTTTGTGACCGTTAACAAGTCTAAACATAAATGTAATAATATTTATAGGAAGCAAAAGAATGAATAGAGTTATTAAGTTATTCTTGGAGGTGTTGAAGCCTGTTATTACTTGGGCTTTGATCGTTGTTTTATTTATCTCTCAAGGAATAACAGCTGAGGCTAAGAGAAGCTCGCTCAAGGGTAAACCGTGTGCGGATTTCTCTGCCGGAATATCTGATATTGTCAGTCCGGTTACGCCTCTCGGTGTTGACAAAACGTCAACGGAAGCAAGAGTACTTGGGAATAGCAACAGATCCTCTGAGGCAATAAGTGCATCGTCTTCAAGTTCTAGTAGTGAAGAAAGCAAGCTTGTAATGTCTAAAGGAGCAGAAGCTATGTATATTCTGGCAACGCCTGATAGCAAGTCAGATGAAGATAGCAACAGGGTTGGTGTTCTTTACAAGGACTGTGGCGGAAAAATTTTAGAAAGAAAAGATGGATGGACCAAGCTTAGTTCTGGTGATGTTATCGGATGGGCAAAAGATGATGATCTTTTGTTTGACGAAGACGCGGAAAAGCTTGCATCCGAAGTCGGAAAGCAGATCGTAACCAATCAGAGCAGCGCTCTTAAGGTAAGAGCAGGCGATTCTGATGATGCAAAGGTTATCGGTGTTCTTGGTGAAAAATCTTTTGTGGATATGATCGAGGATATGGGCAACGGTTGGATTGCTGTTGACTATAACGACCATAAAGGTTTTGTCCAGGCTGAATATGTAAGTTCAGACTTTAAGATTGACCAAGGTAAATCGATGGCAGCGATCAAGATGCGCGAGATTGACAAGAAGGGCAGACAGGCAGCCAAGGAGCCTTCTCTTAGAGAGAACAGAGGTGCCGTGGATGCAAGTGCTGACGAACTTAAACTTCTTGCAGCGCTTATCCAGTGCGAGGCGGGCAATCAGCCATATGATGGTAGAGTTGCAGTCGGCGCAGTTGTTATGAACCGAGTTAAGAGCGGAGCTTATCCTAACAGCATTTACAACGTTATTTATGCATCAGGACAGTTCACACCTGCACTTAACGGAACGGTTGCCAATGTTTACGACAGCGATAAAATATATGATATGAACTATCAGGCTGCTCAGGCAGCGCTTAACGGTGAGACCACAGTCGGATCCGCTCTTCACTTCAGAAGAGTCAACGGACGTGAGGGAATTGTCATCGGCGAGCATGTATTCTGGTGATATTATGAGGGATTGCAGAAATGCAATCCCTTATTTACAATATAGAGACAGAGTGCAATAATAGTGCATAATTATATGAACGGAGGAGCACGACATGAATTTAAAGGGACGCGATTTTTTGAAACTTCTTGATTACACTGCTGAGGAGATTGAGTATCTTATCGACCTCGCAGCTGAGCTTAAGAGAAAGAAAAAAGAGGGTATTCTTCACGATGAACTCAGAGGAAAGAATATTGCTCTTATCTTTGAGAAGACAAGTACGCGTACCAGATGCTCTTTTGAGGTTGCAGCATCGGATCTTGGAATGGGATCGACATTCCTTAATCCTACAGACTCTCAGATCGGGAAAAAAGAGAGTATTGCCGATACTGCACGAGTTCTTGCAAGTATGTACGATGGAATCGAATACAGGGGATTTGAGCAGGAGATAGTTGAATCTCTTGCAAAGTACAGTAAAGTTCCCGTTTGGAACGGACTTACAAATGAGTTCCATCCTACACAGATGCTTGCCGATATGCTTACTATCAAGGAACACTTTGGTAAGCTGAAGGGACTTCACCTTGCATATATGGGTGATGCAAGATACAACACAGGTAATTCTCTTATGGTCGTATGTGCTAAACTTGGCCTTGATTTTACGGTTGTATCAAATAAAAAATACTTCCCTGCAGAGGAACTGGTAAACACATGTAAAGAAATCGCCGCAAAAACAGGCGCTTCAATAAACTTCTGTGAAGATCCCATCGAAGGAACCAAGGGAGCAGATATCGTTTACACAGATATCTGGGTTTCAATGGGCGAACCTGACAGTATCTGGGAGGAGAGAATAAAAGATCTTCTTCCTTATCAGGTAAATATGGACATCATGAAGAATGCCGGAGAAAAGAGTGTATTCATGCACTGTCTTCCTTCATTCCATGACCTCAACACAGGAATCGGAAGGGATATCAAAGAGAAATTCGGACTTGATGAGATGGAAGTTACGGATGAAGTGTTTGAGTCAGAGAGGTCTATAGTGTTTGATGAGGCTGAGAACCGCATGCACACTATAAAGGCTGTTATGTTGGCGACTATTAAAGGAAATTGATCATGCTTAATGCAGAAAATATAAGGGGGCAGCTCGGTACTAAGTGGGCTGCCCGTAACCTTATTTTTAAGGAAGAAACGGAATCTACAAACGATGACGCGAAGGCGCTCGGAGAAGAGGATGCGCCTCACGGAACGCTTGTTGTGGCTGACATTCAGACAAGCGGTAGGGGATCAAGAGGAAGAAGCTGGGAAACTCCCGGTGGAAGCAATATCGCTATGAGTCTTCTCGTAAGACCTTCGGCTCCGCCTGACAAAATATCGGTGCTCACGCTTATTATGGGACTTTCGATTGCTCAGGGTGTTGAGGATCTTTTTGCCGACAACGAAGAATTTGCAGATTTTCCGCAGATCAAATGGCCCAATGACGTTGTCATAGCGGGTAAAAAAATCTGTGGTATACTTACGGAACTTCATATGAATAATGACAACACCATAAACAACGTGGTTATAGGAGTTGGTATTAACGCCAATATGACTTCTTTTCCACAAGAGATTGAAGATATCGCAGGTTCGATCTATACCCAGACGGGATTTAAGGTCGACAGGGCAAGTGTTGTCGCAGCTTGTATGAAGAGATTTGAAGAAAATTATGAGAAATTTGAGAAAACCTATGACCTGTCTCTTTTAAAAGAAGAATATGAGGAAAGGCTGATAAACAGAGACAGAACGGTTAAAATACTTGACCCTCGCGGAGAGTTCGAGGCAGTTGCCTTGGGAATCGGAGATGACGGCGCGCTCAGAGTTAAGAACGCTGACGGAAGTGTCGTTAATATCAATGCCGGAGAGGTGTCGGTACGTGGACTTTACGGATATGTTTGAAAATAAACGGAGGATTATATGATTCTGGTAATTGATGTGGGAAATACGAATATTACGTTCGGAGTTTTTTCACAGGATGAGCTTGTGAGCTCTTTTAGAATGACTACACAGATGCCCAGAACTTCTGATGAATTCGGAATAAATCTTTTGACACTTTTAAGTTCAAACGGAGTTACGACGGATGACATCGAGGGCGTAATGATCGCAAGCGTAGTGCCTAAGACAATGCACGCTCTTGTGAATGCGATAGAGAAGTATATTGGGAAAAAACCTTATATAGTGGGACCCGGTATCAAGACGGGAATTAAGATTGCGACAGACAATCCAAGAGAAATCGGACCGGATCTAATTGCGGGAGCAGTCGGGGCTTTCGAGCTTTACGGTGGACCTGTCATGATAATAGATTTTGGAACAGCTACGACTTATGTAACTGTGAACGCAGAAGGTGAGTTCTTTGCGGGAGTTGTGGCACCGGGAATCGGAATATCAGCAAAAGCGCTGTGGCAGGATACAGCTAAACTTCCGGAGATAGAGATTGCAAAGCCTAAGAGTATTCTGGCAAAAGAGACTATCTCAAGTATGCAGGCGGGACTTGTATACGGGCAGATCGGACAGACAAAGTACATTATTAAAGAGATGAAGAAAGAAGCTAAGATGCCCGATATGAAGGTTGTGGCAACAGGCGGGCTTGGAAGGCTGATTTCTACAGAGACGGATGAGATCGACATCTACGACCCTATACTTATACTTGAGGGACTTAAGGTACTTTACGACAAGAACAGAAGGAAATAAATAACGGAGTTAATGAATGAAAGCAAGTTTTTTTGAAGAAGAATATAATAAGGAGTTTAAGAAGGAGCTTAAGTTTAGCGAGATAAACGACAAAGAGGATCTTAAGATCGATGAGATGGATAAGACCAATAAAGGTCGTGTGTTCGAGGAAAACGCGGACGGAAGAGTGGTTCTTTGCGGCGCGAATGCATATGAACTTAAGTACTACTTCAATCCCCTTTTCAGACAGATTCCTGAGAGCATAAAGAAAGAGCTCAATATTATCAGCGTTCTTTTTACCCAGGAAGCAGGAGGCATTTTTACGATCCTCTTTGAGAAGGACGGCAGCATTTCTATTGAGACCAATGCCGATGAAGAGGATATTACTTACGATGAGATAACAGCTGGACTTCTTGTTGGTGAAGTCAGAAGAAAGAGACAGGATCTTTTCGAGGCGCTTGGACTTTATTACAGAATATATGTGCTCCACGAGGATCCGAGCGAGCTCTTAGAGGGTGACGAGTAATGCCGGGATATGGTAAGTTGCAGATCGGCAACGTTACTCTTGATAACAATATAATACTGGGGCCTATGGCGGGAGTGTCAGATCTGCCGTTCAGGATCCTGTGCCATGAGATGGGCGCGGGACTTGTTTGCATGGAGATGGTGAGCGCCAAGGCAATAATTTACAAGAACAAGAACACGGACATGCTCATAGAGATCCATAAGGATGAGCATCCCGTGTCTTTGCAGCTTTTTGGGTCTGAACCTTCTGTTATGCAGGAAGCGTTTGGGATGATAAAAGACAGACCGTTCGATATCCTTGATATCAACATGGGGTGCCCGGTTCCAAAGGTTGTAAGTAACGGCGAGGGCTCGGCTCTTATGAAAAAGCCGGAGCTTATTGAAAAGATAGTTGCGGCGCTTGCGGAAGTTTCCGACAGACCTGTCACTGTTAAGATAAGAAAAGGTTTTAACGATAAGAGTATAAATGCCGTTGAGTGTGCTCTTGCGGCGCAGGAAGGCGGAGCAGAGGCTATCGCGGTTCACGGAAGGACCCGAGAGCAGTACTACACGGGCGAAGCAGACTGGGACATTATCAGACAGGTTAAAGAAGCGGTCAAAGTTCCTGTTATAGGAAACGGAGATGTTACGGACGGCGAGAGCGCAAAGAGGATGTTCGAAGAGACCGGATGTGACGGAGTGATGATAGCTAGGGCTGCACAGGGCAATCCATTTATTTTCAGAGAGGTAAAGAGCTTTTTTGAAACAGGAAAAGCGTGTGAGAGGCCGAGTGCCGATGAAGTTTATAACACTGTTATAAGGCATGCCGATCTTCAGCTTAAGTACAAGGGCGAATACATAGGAATAAGGGAGATGAGGAAACATGTTTCCTGGTATACCTACGGAATGCCCGGAAGTGCCAAGTTTAGGAATGAGATCAATAAGATGACGGATATGGATTCTTTGAAAAAAGCATGCGAAGCTGTGATGCGCCCTCATCTGACATGAAAAACCAATTTTTTTCAAAAATATTGCATTTATGTGTTGACAACGAGTTTTTATAAGATTGACACAGTAAATAATTGACTGTATAATATCCAAGTTAATATAGAATGAAGATTCATAATTTTTTGACATAAATATGCGCAGAGCGCACCACCAGAGGAGCATCGCAAAGATGCTCACCGGACCTGAATATATGAAGGGTAGGAGACATAATAATGGAAGAGAAGAAGAACATTTTAACTTACGAAGGACTTAAAAAATACGAGGATGAGCTCCACGAGCTTAAAGTAGTAAAACGTAAAGAAGTAGCAGAGAAAATCAAGGAAGCAAGAGAACAGGGCGACCTTTCAGAGAACGCTGAGTATGATGCAGCTAAAGATGAGCAGCGTGATATCGAAGCAAGAATCGAGACTCTTGAGAAAATCTTGAAAAATGCTGAAGTAGTAGTTGAAGAAGACGTTGATCTTAATAAGATCAGCATTGGATGTAAAGTAAAGATCCGCGACCTTGAGTTCAACGAGGATCTTGAGTACAAAATCGTAGGTTCATCAGAGGCAAACAGCCTTAAGGGTAAAATTTCAAATGAATCACCTGTAGGAAAAGCACTTCTTGGAGCTAAAAAAGGACAGACAGTTTCTGTAGAAACACAGGCTGGTGTCATCAAATATAAGGTGCTTGGAATTGAGAGATTTGAAAACTGAGTAGCTGTACCTGTTTGAGTGTATGCATGACTCTCAAAGAATTGGTGATTTAAACAGTGATTTTTTTGGAGCCGGCGATTTCTACATTCGCTGGCTCTTTATATGGTATATCATATAAAATTGATATGGAGGAATTAAAGTGGAAGCCAATAATCAGCAGAATAACCAGAACACACAGGAAGACGTTGGACGCCTTCGTCAGGTCAGAAGAGATAAGCTTTCTGAGCTTCAGGCAGCAGGAAGAGATCCTTTTCAGATTGTGAAATATGACCAGACTCATCATACACAGGATATTAGAGATAAATTTGATACTCTTGAGTTTGTAGCTCCTGTGGATGCAGATGGCAAACCTGTGGTAGTGCCTCTTTCAGATGTTCCTGCAGAGAAGATTGTTTCACTTGCAGGTCGTATGATGAGTAAGCGTGTAATGGGTAAGGCTTCTTTTGCAAACCTTCAGGACAGAGACGGACGCATGCAGCTTTACATTTCCAGAAATGATATCGGAGATGAAGCTTATGCTGATTTCAAGAAGCTTGATATTGGAGATATTATCGGTGTTAAGGGCTTTGCGTTCAGAACAAGAACAGGAGAGCTTTCTGTTCATGTTAAGGAGCTGGTTCTTTTGTCCAAGTCTCTTATGCCTCTTCCTGAGAAGTTCCACGGACTTACAGATACAGAGATTCGTTACAGACAGAGATATGTAGACCTCATCATGAATGAGGAAGTAAAGGAAACATTTAAGAAGAGATCTGCGATCATCCGCGAGATCCGTAATTTCCTTGCCGGCAGAGATTTCATGGAGGTTGAGACTCCTATGCTCGTTGAGAATGCGGGCGGTGCTGCTGCAAGACCTTTCTTCACACACTATAATGCACTTGATGAGGAGAGAAAGCTTCGTATATCACTTGAGCTTTATCTTAAGAGACTTATCGTAGGCGGCATGGAGAGAGTTTTCGAGATCGGCCGTGTATTCAGAAATGAAGGAACAGATACAAGACACAACCCTGAGTTCACACTCATGGAGCTTTATCAGGCATATACAGATTATGAAGGAATGATGGAACTTACAGAGTCTATGTTCCGTTATCTTGCCGAGAAGGTTTGTGGCACAACACAGATTCCTTACGGCGACAACATCATCGATCTTGGTAAGCCTTTCGAGCGTCTTACTATGAATGATGCGATCAAGAAGTACGCAGGCGTTGATTTTGACGCTGTTGAAACAGATGAAGAAGCTAAGGCTATCGCTAAGAAGCGTGGTATTGAGTTTGAAGACCGTCATACAAAGGGCGATATCATCAATCTCTTCTTCGAGGAGTTCTGCGAGAAGAACCTGATCCAGCCTACATTTATCATGGATCATCCTCTTGCAATCTCACCTCTTACAAAGAAGAAGCCCACAGATCCTGAGAAGGTTGAGCGTTTCGAGCTCTTTATCAATACATGGGAGATGTGCAACGCATACTCCGAGCTTAACGATCCTATCGACCAGCGTGAGCGTTTCGCAGCGCAGGATGCCAATGCGGCAGCAGGCGACGAAGAAGCTGAGCACACAGATGAAGACTTCCTCAATGCCCTCGAGATCGGTATGCCACCCACAGGTGGTATCGGATATGGAATTGACCGTCTCTGCATGCTTTTGACTAATAGTGCAGGAATTAGAGATGTATTGTTGTTCCCTACCTTGAAGTCAACAG
>JAFZQT010000026.1 GCA_017620235.1 Butyrivibrio sp.
CCTTTATACAATGAATCGCAGTTTCTAACGTATCTTGATCAACTGCATAATCCATTGATAATATTTCTTTTAAATCTATACTATTATTAGATTCAACAAAAGCACTTAGAACGAAAAGCGGATTAACATCTAACGTATCCTTATTGTCTTTCCAATATTCAATCAATTTATCGTATTGCTCTGTAAAAAAGAGCGCATTAAAGTATGCCTCCTTATAACTTGAAACATCCAAATCATTTCTACTAAGGTGCTTTTCAAAGAGGCTACACAATTCATAATATCTATTTTCGCTTGAAAGAATTGAAAAAAGCCCTACTGCCGCTAGTTCATCGCTTTCAATTCCCAGTTTGTAATAAAACTCTGCTGTACGATTCTTATTTTTCTGGAAAGTATACAATCTATTAGCAATGCCAATATTGTCCGATGAAGAAAAATCTATTCTCTGTCGAACACTCTCTTGAATCAACTTTATTTCATCTGATGTATATCCCGCATCAAGAAGAAACTCAGCATTTATTGCTAACGAACGAACCTTCGGAACGTTTCCTTCAATTAATGCCAGCTCCAATTCATTAAAAGCACCATATTCAACTCGCAGCGAAACAAGATCTGCAAGTTCATTCTGTTCGTGTTCTATCGCTATATCTTGAAGGAAAGCAAGCATTTCCTTATCAAGGCCTAAAGATAACCAGTTATCTTTAGTAAGATCCCAGAACTCACCTTTTTTGTTTATTTGAAGCAGTGCCTTTAGATATATTATTTGTTCAGATTCAAGTTTGTTGCTTATATACTCCGTATAGTTATAAAGTTCATATATTAGTTCAGCATTTCCTTCATTCCAAAGAAGCTCAAAAAGCTGTTTTCCAACCATTGCAGCGTTTTTCAAAAATTCTGAACCGGCTATAGATACTGCTACGCCATTACGATTCCCTTCAAATGCAATCAGTCTCTCAAAAGCACCCTTATTACCGTACTTAATTGTATCTACATCAAACTTTTTGATATTATCTAACTCTTCCGGAGAGTATCCCATGGATATAATTATTCCATCATTTCCTCTTAAGACATCAAATAGTTGATAGTTTTCTTGAATAATCGCGCTCTCCAATTCATTAGGCGCCGAATATTCACAGGTTTTCTTACATTGATGCACTAAGTGCTCAATTTTCTCGTTGTTTTCCGATATGTTTTCTGCAATGCTTATATATTTTATTGCAAGTTCTCTATCCAACCATAATGTAGTAAACTCTGGAAGATATTTCTTTAGATAAGTACTATTGGGATCTTTTTTTATGCATTCACCAACTAGGCTTACAATATGCGCATCATTCTTAGCGTAAGGCATAAAGAGATCCAGTAGTGCAAAAAATGATTCATACCTTTCAGCTTTAATATATTGTGTTAAAAGTTGCATAAAAGAAATCTTATCTGGAAGGTTCAAAAGATTTCTAATTTCTTTAACCCCAACCTTGGGATCTGTCGCATCCAATCCCGGTAAATTAGAAAAATCATAGTCACGATGTTTCTCATAGAAGCTCAATGAAAGCAGGATATCCCCATACTCAGCCTCATTTCCAGTTTCATCAATAATTTTTCTCGCATCATCAAATAGGCCCATGTTTACACAGGCTTTGACAATGCCATAGCAAAGAGTCTGATTATGAAGAATCAATTCTCTATATTCTTCATATACCTTTCTAATTTCATCATTTCTATCATAAGATAATATTTCTATAAGCGAATTTACCGCTTTACTCCTGAGTTTTATAGGTGTCCGATCCGCATGTAGAAATTCACTAAATAGTTTATATGCCAGATTCCCTCTATTACGTTCCAAAGACAATAATCGTCTTGCCTGATTGTATCTCCTATTCGTATCATCATCATTCCATGGAAGTGGGACATTAATAGATCTTGCCATTCTGGCAGACTCTTCCTCGGTATACCCTTCCGCTACAAGTTTTTCAGGATTCGACAAATAATCATCAACTAATTCCTTGTTTGCATCTAAAACTGCAGCCTCAAATCCACTCAGATCATGCTCTGTAGTTTTTAAGTATGAAGATTCCTCTTTATCCTCACTATCTACTTTCTCAATTCGTACAATCTCTTCCGCAGGCAAAACAACTTTATTTGTGTCGGAGATCAGAACAAGCTTACCATCTCTATAATCAAATACAATTCCTTCAAGTGTTCCTTTTTTGTTACTTTCAACCATGACGTAGGATAATTTGAAAGAACTATAATCTGCTTCGATAAAGCTATCTTCCTCAGGATCAGAATTATTATCACTGTCAGAAATATGCTCTATCCCAATTATTTCAGATAAAGCTATTTCATTATCCCCCATGAAGATCTTCTCACCATCAAAAAGGCGTATTACCCCTGTTACTTTAAAATTTCCAGCCAATATGACTGATATTTCATTTTTCGTAGAAGCAGCAACAAACAATTCTTTGATTATTTCCATTTCAGTCATATTATCAGCCTTCCTTTTTTCTCCAATTTCTATATTCACCGGTAGTCACACGCCCATCTGTCGGTTTCTCAGCGTCAACAGGAATAGCCCAAACATCACCAAACTTAGTAGCGCCTTCTATCTTACCCTTTGCGCATAGAATCTGGACAGTTCTTGGTTTGACGCCCCATTTTTCTGCAATATCTCTTACGGTTACATATCCTTCTATCATCAGCATCCCCTATAGCAAAATATGTATAGTTATCCATATTCAAATATACTCGTTTCTGCGAAATTTGTCAATTTCAACGTACAAAAAAGCATCGGATATTTTACTATCCGATGCTATGTAATCTAATTGCTAACCTGGGTCTCAATATAGCTTGTTACAAATGAAATAATGTTGATATTTTTTCTTGGTCTCCCGAATATCGAGTACCATACCGAGTACCACGGGAGTACCATTTTTCTATAAATTATAATAATTTATAACAAGTTACATACGAGAACAAATTACCACGAACCCAGTATTTATGCGGTTTCATAGAGTTTTATGACTCTTTATGGAGATTCATGAAACAGGAGTTCATATAACCTCCCCTAGGTTTACATTTACCAAACTTTTCTGGCATAAGAACACTTCTTTGTACCATTTTTGTTCCATCTCTGTACCAGCATTATCCATTTCACGTGAATTTATTCTACGAATCCTCCATGGAATACGCATTCATAGATTTCATTGCCCTTATATGATATTGTTTCTCGTCCATGGAACCATTCAAAATCGCCGCTGACATCACATAGATAAACATACTCACCCGCTTTGTATTCTTCTGGTCCACGAAATGGTTTATTCTCAGGAACACGAAGTAATGCTTCCTTCAAAAAATCTCCGCTAAAACAATCACCAGTAACTCTGCCAATGTAATTCATACTCCAAAATGGAGCATCTTTAACCCATAATGCTTCTTCACCAGCAAACTTGCCAGTTCCTAAATATGTATCGTAATACATATAATCACCATCTTTATATATCAAATCATGTGATTTTACTCTGGATGAAGTTGTCTCAGCTCCCTTACCAGCATATGTAGCCTGTTTTGCCTTTATTAAAAATTCAACTAATTTCTTGTCCATGATTCCCCCCATTAACTCCGATTTATATATTTTCCTGAACGTTATCAATAACTCTTATAATTGGCAAACTCAACTACTATATAAGTCTTTCCGCATTGTCTAACCCCTGTGAGAATAAGGGGCTTTCTTTTCTCATTCGAGCATCCGGACTCAGATTTTGATATAACATCTAGTTACACTTCTTCATACCATTTACGTACCACTCATTACTCAAAAACATTCTGTCTTTCCTTAAAGAAGTCATAGAAGTACCTGACGTTCTCGAGGTCATACCACTTGCTGACTCTGTAATCACAGGTATCAAGATTGTATATTTTAGCATTGAGTGTGCCCAAAAGAAACGGCGAATGCGTAGCAATGATGAACTGGCATCCAAGGAATCTTGCCATCTTGTTAATTTCTTCTGCCATCGCAACCTGATTTGCCGGAGAAAGAGAAACTTCCGGCTCATCAAGAAGAAACAGCGCATCAGGAGTTATCAACTCTTTTAATATCTGCAACGCTGTTTCACCGTTTGAATACTTTTCTTGCGCAAATACTCTGGCATCCATCTCCTTTTTTCCCGCATATGAAGAAAGATACTTCTCTGCCTCCGCACGATTTTTCCCCTGCTTCATACGATCATAGAGCATATCGCCCGACAGTACGTCACGCTGCTGAATCTTCTTAATCTCATAGAGGATATCTTCACTCTTTATGTACATGCTATTCTTCGGAACCTCGCGAAACACCCTGCCTGTATTCTCATCTTCGCCTAGATCGTATGTGCACTCATTGTTGTATTTATAAGTGTAATCAATACGCCCAAGACCATTGGCAGTTACATGCTCGCTGCCTTTCAGCTCAAGCTTGTTTGCAATGATATTGAGAATCGTAGACTTTCCCGAACCATTATTTCCATACATCACCGTAATATCAGAGAAAACAAAAGGTTCCGGATCCTTGCCCCTAAACACACTGTACGGATATATATGCGGGCAGCTCTCTTCAAGCCGCTCACTGCTTAATTTAAAGCTCAAAAGATATTTCATGATATCCTCAATCCTCTTCCATAGTTTCAAGCAAAAAACTGACCGGTCTGAAACCATCATTGCATGATATCATTGCCGACTTAGGATTTTTCATCCATCCGTCATAGAAATTCTCTCCGCCATGAGCAAGTGTCATAACAAAAGGAGAAACTGTATCCCATGCACTATCGCAGAATCCTTCAGGTTTAGTCCATCCATTGGCAATAAATGTCTGACCAACCTTCATATGGCAAGCATGTTCTATCGGATTCTCATATTTTTCCATGAGATCTTCATAGGTCGTTATCCTCATCACCGTTATTTTTACTTTTTTCATACGAATGCTCTCTTAAATTCATTTCTTCATTTATCAGATCTTCATTTGCAGCCATAGCTTGAAGGGTCATCGTAAGTAGCTTATCAAGATCCCATCCCAGCTGCTGTGCTCCTCTTTCAATTACTTCTCTTGAACAGCCTGCAGCAAAACCTTTGCTCTTATATTTCTTCTTAAGAGACTTAAGCTCCATGTCCTTGGTGCTCTTGGACGGTCGCATAAGAGCAGCTGCCCATATAAGGCCGGTAAGCTCATCAGCAGCAAAAAGAACTTTCTCCATCTCATGAACAGGCTCAACATCTATCGTTACGCCGCAGGGAACTGTAATCCCATATCCATGCGAGCAAACAGCGTGGATGATATCATCACTAACACCACCTTCTTTTAAGAGCTCAGGAGCCTTCAGGCAGTGCTCTTCCGGATAAAGTTCAAAGTCTATATCATGCAAAAGACCTGCTATTCCCCAATACTCAGCTTCATCGGAATACCCCAGTTCATTTGCATACCACTTCATAACAGCTTCAACTGTCAAAGAATGCTGGATATGAAACGGATCCTTGTTATATTTCTTTAAAAGTTCAAACGCCTCATCTCTTGTTATCACAATGCTCCCCCTTGTTTATCTCAGACTACATTATCAGTAAATTATATCGCGAAATCACAATCGCATGATATAAAAATATCTTATTGTAACTGATAACTTTAATGAAATGGGCAGCTCTGATTTTATGTGATAACATTTGAGCAATCTATATCAATAATTTCAAGGAATTGTCATGGAAAAATACAGTATCAGAAAAGCAACTATAAACGACTTGGACATTATATCCGAACTTGAAGCGACCTGTTTTCCTGCTGCCGAAGCAGCAACAAAAGAATCCTTCAGAGCTCGTCTTACCAAATATCCCGATTACTTTTTTCTCTTATTTATTTCTGAAAAACTTGTCAGTATGGTAAACGGGCTTGTGACCGATATCCCCGATCTACAAGATGAAATGTATGATGACGCCGACATTCACGATTCAAACGGCGACTGGCAGATGATATTCGGAGTGGACACTCATCCCGCTTTTCAAAGAAACGGTTATGCAGAAGTCACTCTCAAGGCATTCATAGAAAATGCCCGCAAAGAAAACCGCAAAGGCGTAGTTCTTACCTGCAAAGACAAACTCCTTCACTACTATGAAAAATTCGGCTTCGAAAGCGAAGGCATCTCATCCTCCACCCACGGTGACGTAACCTGGTACCAGATGAGATTGACATTCTGAATAGCAGAAAAAAACAACCGATTATATGAACCGCCCAAAATGAAGATGAAAGCAGATTATCTCAACGCGTAATTGTTTTTTCTCGATTAACTGTAACCCTTTATTCACTATCCTTCGCTTCATTAGGATGTGATAAATTTGCATAATCTCAATGCTGATCAATTATCAAAACCCAGCTTATAAAAGTCACCCTCTGAAGAAGATAATGAGGCCTCAAGTTTTGCTTTATCCGCGGAAACTAACTTCACCCTATTCTTGCCCTGTTCCAAATCTAAAGTCTGAGTACCTGAACATTCTCCTTTTTCTGTAGCCTCAGCAATTACAGTTACCTGATTATCAGCATTTATGAAAACAAGCTTAGCCTTACCATTTTCCACCTTGATATCATAAGCCAACTCTGCTTTAGCTTTTGTATCGGCGTCAATCGCCCAAAGAGTATCCATTCCCTCCATACTTCCCACAGTTGCATGGAATTTTCCGTCTTCGATTTCCTGCTCATAATTTTCTAAATTATATGAGTTTCCCTCACCTGCAATGCGCTTATCATCATTATAAACATTCATTGAAAATGGAAACACGTTTCCACATGCTGTTAGTAAAATACCTGAAATAAGTACAACAAAAGCTGTTTTCTTTTTCAATACTTTTCTTCTCCCTTTTCTACATAATTATAGATATCTGTTATCCAAAAAACATTATAACATTATAACATAATAAACAAACATTCATTTGACCTTATCATACAAATACGCTCCAATTGCCGCGACACAGGGAACCGTACCTATAATACCCACAGAACCCGCTATAGCTCTGATCATTTCTATAGCCACAAAGTCTGTATTAACAAGCTGGATAAAAGAAACTCCATAAGAATAAATGAGTATCATCATATTCAGCGCACCGCCGACATATGCAAGGACAAGGGTATTTGCCATTGTGCCCATAGCATCTTTTCCGATATTCATTCCGGATCTGAACAGTTCAATAAAGCCTGCTTTATTATTGGCACGATAAATCTCTTCTATAGCCGATGAAATAGTCATGGCTATATCCATAACCGCGCCCATTGCCGCGATCAGGATCCCACTTATAAAAAGCCCTGACATCTTTATCTCACTAGTTGATTTTGCAAGCAAAAGAGCTTCTGCCTCATCCATCTGAAATGTCGTAACGCCGCCAATCTTCGCCGAAACTGATCCAAGAATGGCTGCTATGACAACGCCTGCCAATGAACCTGCGGCCGCAGAGACAGTCTTTTTACATATGCCTCCTATGAGAAGGAAACATACCGCCGATGTAACGAATATTATGGCTACTGTTGTGGGAATCGCAGGAAAACCTTTGTATATTAGCGGAAGCAGTACAAAAAATATTACAACCACTGTATATACAAGTCCTATAAATGCCTTTATTCCCTGCTTGCCTCCCATAAGCACAAGCACGGCAAAAAACAGCACGACCAAACCTATAACAAGCGGAACTCGATTGTAGTTGTAAATGCTTACGGAATATGTATGCTCTGCAGTCGTATCTATCCTTACGCTGACAGTATCTCCCTCTTTTACATCCACGTTGTAGAGCGCACTGTAAAAGTTGGTAACTTCGCAGACGTCGCCTTTATAGCGCCCCGTAAGTATCTCCAGCTTAAGTTTTGTACTACCCTTCTTTTGATTCTCTGTACTTTCATCAACAACAGTATTGTCCTCTATAACAGAAAGAACTTCGGCATTTTCATATTCAACGCCGGAGTTCTCTGTAATAGTGTATTTTGGCCTGTCCGCATTGGCGTAAATGATAACGCCAATGCTTAAGGCTATAAATACAAGGACTGATACTATTTTTATTATCAGTTCTTTTTTCATAATTCTTTACTTTCTAAACAGATTCTTGATCTTAGATATAAGACCGGTCATCGATCCTCCCGATGCAGCAGAAGCACCTGCAGAGATCTTAATAACCGTAACTACTGCGGCAATAGCTATTATACCAAAACCTGCAGCTGCAGGCACTATAGGAGGCAAAGGTATCTTTTTCTTTTCGGAAGTATCCTTTGTTTCTGTGCCATCCTGCTCTGTGCCCTGCTCAGCAGTTGCCTCATCCTTTTTGTTGTCTTCTACAGACGAAGCTTGTGCTGAATCCTCAACCGGAGTTTCATCCGTCTTCTTATCCTGTGACAAGCCATCATTGTTTTTATTCGATGTATTGTCTTTTTTGTTTTTCTTAGAGGATTTCTTATTTTTATTTGCTTCTTTCTTGCTGTTATCCTTAGGAGTTGTAGCCGTAGAAGCATTTGCAGCCTTATCTTTATCTACAGCAGTTTTATCTTTTCCCGTAGCATTGCCCGTTCCTTTATTGCCGGATGAACCGGAATCCTTCTTCGAATCTTTTGCTTTATTATCTGCAGGCCTTGCTTCAGTTTTCTTCGAATCCTTCGCTTTGTTGTCTGCAGGCTTTGCTTCAGTTTTCTTTGAATCCTTTGCTTTGTTGTCTGTAGGCTTTGCTTCAGTTTTCTTTGAATCCTTTGCTTTGTTATCTGTAGCCTTCGAAGCATCCGAATTCTTATCTGTTGTATTGCCGCCGTTAGTTCCTCTATTTTTTCTAACAGCATCTGTCGCAGGACTTATATCATCACAGTTGCGAACTCTGAGTACAGGTACCGAAACTTCCGAATTTCCTTCGGGGTGCATGTAAAGCAAACCTGCTGCCGTAACTTTGGCGCCTTTCTTCACAAAATCACCAACAGTATTCTTTCCTGTTGTTCCGGACTTGATGTAACCGTCTATAAATATTGCAGCTTCTTTACCTGTTGAATCCTTGAGCCAGAACTCTGCAACGGTTCCGTCCGCATTGTAATCAACTCTTGTTACATCACCTGTTGTCTTAAGGAGCTGTCCGCCAAACTTTGCATAGTCCATAGCATTCTTTGTATCGACAACCTTTGGTTCCCAAACCTTCGGCTCATCTTTAAGTACCTTTGCAGAAATTACCTTGAGCTCAAGATCACCCTGATACTGAGCAAGGCATCCAACAATTCTCATCTTGGTACCGATCTTAAGTCCCGAAGTAGCGTAAGGGAATATATCCATACCGCCTGTCTCATCCTGAATGTAGATCGTATCAAAGAATGTTGTGTTCTCATTATCCGTGCCCGATGTAACATAGCCTTCAACCGCGAAGACTTCGTTCATCTTGCCTTTTCTTGCCTTTGCTATGGTCGTCTTTTCAAGTTCAACCGTAGAGCCAGCAAGAATGTTATTTACAATAGTATAGTTTGCATAAGGAAGTGAATCGTTATTATCAATCTCTGCTTTAATCTCAAAGTCTGAAAGGAATACACCACCTGCAACTATAATCTGTCCGCCCTTCTTAGTCTTCTGACGGGCAATGAATGTGACATTTCCCTTGTTGTCATTAGGCTTGTTTGCAGTGTATTTTTCTCCGTTAGGTCCCTTACAATCCATTGAAAGTGTTGTATCAAAGCCCTTTACAAGCCACTCTGCCTCTTCAACAAACTTTGTAGCCTTTCCGTCAGAAATATCAACGGAACATCCCGAATACTGGCTATATTCCTGACCGTCTTTTATACCTGCAAGCAGATCTGAATTCTTATTAAAGTTCGTGGGACGAAGCCTGTACTGCTGACCACCGTTGTTTGTATCATCCCAAGCTTCATCAGAGCCCATTCTGATCGTTGATCCGATTGCAGAAAGAAGCTTATTCTGTTCTGTTGCAGTCTGACACCAGTCAGTATCGGAATAATCTGCAAGACCACATACGATCACTGAACCGCCGTCTGCCACATAATCTTTTACCAAGTTTATATACTCGTCACTGAAATGTGAAACGGTATATGCGCCCGCACCTGCAGTATCGTTCTTTTTCGCAGGAGCCGAAACAACAAGAAGCTTGCAATTCTTAAGCATATCCTTTGTGATCTTGTCTGTTACAACTTTTGCACGGATATTGTTCTTTGCACAAAGATTGATGAACGCATTTACATTGCCTGCACGATATCCGGAAACGTAGTCATTGTAGTGTGTACCGTCTATGATAACTTCGGATACCATCTTGGAAGGCGTGTAATTTACACTCAGCTTATCTTTATATATCTTTTCAACACCGTTTAACGTTGCGTGTACGGTAACTTCATAAGTCACCTGTCCCACCCGATCATATTTAAACTTCGTCATAAATGTTGCTGTTCCATTGGATGCAACCTCTTTAATTTTTGCAGCTTCTCCGGAAACTTTTGCAACGTGAGTCTTATTGCCATCTACGTCGCTGAGCTCAACCTCAATCTCGTTTATTGTAAGAGGCTGTTTCTCGTTGTTGTAGAAATCGACATTTATATCAAGCGCTTCTCCTGCAACGGGAAGAACTGTGTTTGTGTAAGTATTGCTGATACCGCATGCTTCAACCTCGCCTACCCATACAGGAGCGGTTACTGCAATATCTTTATCATTCTCGGAAATCTTGAGGTAATAATATGAATAATTTGCGGGAACATTGAACTCAACCGTTGCTTCACTTTCTTCAACATTCTTTGAAGCAATGCACTGTCCGCCGTTTACTATAACCTCAACCTTACCGATTGCTTTATCAGTAGGATCCTTGATGTCAGCCTTGATGTTTACTGTCTCTCCGACTGCATCCTTCTCAAGGATAGAGCCCATCACGTTACCGTTAAGGGTATAAAAAATTGAAAGGTCATTATCCTCGGTTGCATACACGCGATAATTTCTCATGGCATCATAGATAGCCGTCTCATCATTTGTGTCTGCCAAAATTACTGTACGTGCTGTATTTGCATCTCCCCACTTTCCTTTGTGATTATCCTGGTTGTTTGTGGGAGCCACATGCCATCCCTTATCAAGCGCACGTGTGTAGTACTCATATGACGGGAAGTAGCCTGATGAACCGATCTCGCCTTCACCGTTACCAACCTCGATCATTGTGATAAGTGCATCGTTCTCTTCTGAGTAATATGCAAAATCCTGGAAATCACCGAATGTTGTGCCCGGATGGTTGAACTGGCTGATTGAATCAGGCGCAGTTCTGAGCGCAGCATAGTAATTGCTAAGTGCTGTTGCATAAGTTGAAAACTCTTTCTGTGTACGGCTCTGGAAACCTTTTGTATTAAAGGTGTTCATATGTCCGAGACCGTTTGACCAGGTCATCTCATAGCCGTATGCAAAGGTAAATCCTTCAGTCTTATTATTGTATTCTTCTGCTAGCTTATGAGCATATGTCCACTCATCATTCTCACTCTTATCAACATTTTCGTTTATCTTTGAATCCGCAGCATTATCAATTGAATTTGAATGGTCCGTAATGATAATGAAATCCAGATTGTCCACTTCTGATGCATGCTTGAAAGCATCCTCCAATGATCCTGCACCGTCAGATATGTTTGTATGCGCATGAATCTGACCAAAATAGATATTCTCTCTCTCATTTAAACGCTTTGTAAACTTAAGAGTAGAAACAACGCTGTCAAGGTACCCTTCTTTTGTAGCTTTGACCTGAATCTCCGCAGGGAGTTCTTTTATCTCAAAAGGTTCTGTGTACTCATTCCAATCGTCGTGTTTTTCTTCCTTATCTACTTTTTCTTCTTCATCTGCTGCTTTTTCATCTTTCGATTCTGCAACTGTGTTATATCTGTACAGTATCTTCGCGCCTTCAGTCTTTGTCTTTAATGTGATCTTTCTTGTAGGTGCGATTGCTCCGCCCTTTGGATCTGCAGTTACAGGAGCAACCTGAGACTGTGTATACTGATAAACACATGTCACACTCTTTTCCAAGCCTTCCTTGGTCGCATGAGCACGGATAATTGCAGGAAGCTCATCCAGAGTTATCTGCTTGTCCGCGTCATATTTTTCTTCTTTTCCACCGTTTACAGAATAGTAAATATCTGCACCCTCAGTCTTGGTAGAAAGAGAAATCTTACTGCCTGATGTTATCTCTCCGCTTGCGGGATCTGCAATAACATGGCCGCAAATCTTATCTGAAACAATAGGATGACCTGTTATCTTTACAGAATCAATCCTGTTAACGCCTCCTGCAGCTGCGTCCTTGTCGCCTTTTGCTGAAGTGCTTGTTGCGGGAACGAGTCGTACATATACTTTTTCTTTATTATCTGCGCCTTCGGGAATCTCGAACTCAAAGGACACATACTCGCCGGCAGCCATAGATGTTTTTGCAATTCCGTCTTCTATCTTTCCCTCGCCCTTCTTCTCCTCAGGCTTACCGTCTTTATAAACTGTGAAGCTATATGAATAATTACCCTTTTCGATATTCTTGAAGTCTTCACCTGTTGCAGAATACTGAAGCTTATAAGCTCCTACCGCAGTATTTGACGAACGCATACGGAAGCTGATGCCCATATCCGCATACCCCGATGCAGGAAACTCCATCTGTATATAATCAGTATCCTTTACTACACCTTTTGATCCCATGTAGTAACTTGTATATCCCACTGAACCAGCAGATGTGTAAGGAACTACTACGTTTCCTCCCACAACAACCTGATACTTGGCATTCTCATCAAGCATATCGTTGGTCGCATAGAGATCGCCGCAGATATATTTATCTGTATTCTTTGCCGCTGAGTAATCGGCATTTCCTGCCCACTGCGCAACTATAAGCTCAGTGTCCGGATCACTTTCAAAATTCTCAGTCTTTTCTTTTCCCCCTTCTTCTCCTACCTCCGGAGTTGTATATACAGAGAAAAGAAATTTCGTCTTATTCTTATCCGAATAACTATAGGTAGTGTAATCATTCGAATAAATCTCTATGTACTGTGCATTGTTGTTATATGCAGCATTTACATTCTTTATAAGGAAATCACCGTTTTCCTTGGTCTCAAAAGTCCAAAGTCCCAGTTTATCCCTGCTGCCCGTATCCTTTACAAAATTAAGCTTGTTGCCCGTTGCACCGGATACAAGATAATATTTTTCTTTGTTGCTCGAATCAGAACCTGCATACTCAGTTGTGATATAGAACTGCTTTTCCTGGTCCTTATTCTCCTCAAGCTTAAGCTTTGCAAGTTTTGAATCTTTTGCTTTGCATATCAAAAGATTGTCTCCACCAACCTCTACTGCTGTTGATGAAAGCTTTTCATTGTTTTTTCCGGAAGTTTGATAAGATAATGCGGCACTGCCCTGATTAACAAGAACAAACTCAAGTCCGTCCCTGATTCCGTCAGTATCAGTGATCTTCGTTCCGCTTTTAAGAGTATATTTGAAGGATACTTTCTCACTCTCCTTGCCATCTTTTGATGCATAGGCATGAATAGTCATATCCTTAGTGATTTTGATCGGCTTAGTATATTTGGAATAATTGGCCGTATCATTTGTATTATAGTAAATATCGATGTCTTCAGCATCACAGGACAGTTTGATCTCTGTTCCGTAATCAACTGCTTTATCGCTGTCTACAGATGCCTTGGGTGCTGATATGTCGCCACCTGCAACCTTATCTGTAAGCTTGTAAAAAACAAGATTCTTTACACTTATACAGCCGCTTTCAACATTCCACTTTGCACCTGCTTCATCACCGGACTTTCCGGCTACTCTAACAACATTGTCAGCATCAATATTATACAGGTCATTTCCGTTTGCTGAAATTATGTAATAGTACTCTACTGCCTTGGTAGTCTCTGTTGAAGGAGCATTTTTAGGCGCGTCAGGTTCTACAACTGTTTCTTCTTTTGCCGATGCACCTTCTGTCTCTGCCGATTCTTTTACCGATGATATCGACAATCCTTCTGTCGCAGCCGCTTCTTCTGTAGATGCTGCCGACGCTGTTCCTTCTGTAGATGCAGTCGATGATGCCCCTTCTGTCTTAGGCTCCTCTTTCGATGTTCCTTCAGTTGAAGCTTCCTTCTGACTTGATTCGGCACCTTTCGCCTCATCGTGTTTTACTTCTTTTTTAGTGATCTTCCACGCGTAATCACTGTCAATTCCCTCAGGAATGGTCAGTTCACCGTTCTTAACTGTTGCAAGAACAGCCTTGGGAACTGCATTGGTTGACTGTGCATTTGGCAATACATATGTATTATCGCCTTCTGTCACTGTAATAGCGATGGAATCGTTCTCTGAGATTTCGCTTAAATTTACTTTAGTCCAGATATGATTGATTTTCTCTGCCGAATAAGACATGATCGGATAATCATATAATGCAAAAGACAGTGTCATTAAAAAAGACAACACTAAAGAAAGCGCTCTTCGACTCACTTTTTTCATCCCATTCTCTCCTCCACTTTTTTATAAATTTCCCCTAATTTATAAATCCCCTCGAATGTGTCGAATAATTGCCTGTAAACCGCTTTATACAAGCATTTATTACCAACAAGTCAAATCGCTTATCGAAAAGCGTATCATTTATGTAAACGGCAGTCAACGTGAATCGTCTAACAGTACATAAATAATCGGCGTTGACACAAATATCAACGCCGATGTTTGGAAAAAATATGTAATTTACATCATTTCAGCACTCCGGCATACTCGTAGCCGGCTTCTTCTACCGCTGCTTTGATCACTGCCTCATCTACATCGCTTGAACTTGTGATCGTAACCAGATTTTCCTCGTGAGATGCAACTGCATTCTCGATTCCGTCGATTGCCTCAAGTGCCTTCTTTACATGTGCTTCGCAATGTCCGCACATCATTCCGTTTACCTTAATCTTCATTTCTTCTTTTTCCTTTACTTTTCCAATATTTGTTTTTGATTCTATTAAATTCCCTGCGACAGCTTTTTTGATCTTTTTATCTCTTCTACTGTCATAGGGTTTTATCCAATTAAGCCTGAGCGCATTTGATACCACACAAAAACTTGATAAGCCCATTGCCGCAGCGCCAAATACAGGTTTAAGTTCCCATCCAAAGTCAGCCACATAACAACCGGCAGCCAGCGGAATTCCCAAAACATTGTAGAAAAATGCCCAAAAGAGATTCTCATGAATATTTCTCAAAGTGCTTCTCGAAATCCTTATGGCGGCAGCAACATCTTTTATACTACTCTTCATAAGAACCACGTCAGCTGCATCTATTGCCACATCCGTTCCGGCTCCAATAGCTATTCCAAGGTTCGCTGAAGTAAGCGCAGGAGCATCATTTATACCATCTCCAACCATAGTCACAACGCCGTGTTCCATGAGTTCTCTGATGACTTTTTCCTTACCGTCGGGTTTTACCGAAGCCACAACTTCATCGACACCGGCCTGTCCGGCGATTGCCGCAGCAGTGACCTCGCTATCGCCTGTAAGCATAACTGTATGGATTCCAAGTTTTTTCAATTCTGCTATAGCTTCCGGTGAATCCTCTTTAATCACGTCCGAGACTCCGATAACTCCAAGGAGCTTATTGCTCTTAGTGAAAAGAACCGGTGTCTTCCCTTCCATTGCAAGACTCTTTATAAGTATCTCTGCCTCTTCACCTATTCCGTCAAGAACGCTACCTATATACTTCGAACTTCCGCCGCTCACCACATCTGCGCCGAGCATTGCTTTCAGTCCGTTCCCGGGCAAAACTTCAAACTCAGTTGTTTCTTCAAGTGCCACATTCTTTTCACTTGCATAGTCCGTAACAGCCTTAGAAATAGGATGCTCACTCTTTGACTCAAGCGCATAAGCCACAGATAAGAGCTCTTTTTCCGTAGTCCCACCAAGTGGATGAATGTCGGTAACCTTCATCTCTCCTGTCGTGATGGTTCCCGTCTTGTCCAAAGCCACTATCTGAGTTCTTCCGGTCTGTTCCAAAGATGCAGCAGTCTTAAATAAGATACCGGTTTTGGCAGCAACACCGTTTCCAACCATAATAGCTACGGGTGTTGCAAGTCCCAATGCACACGGGCAGCTTATTACAAGGACCGATACCGCTCTGGCAACAGCATAGCCAACAGTCTGCCCCACCAGCAGCCATGCAAAAAATGTCACAAATGCAATGCCGATCACAACAGGTACAAACACTCCCGAAACCTTATCCGCGATTTTGGCGATCGGAGCTTTTGTTGCCGCCGCATCACTCACCATCCTGATAATAGCCGAAAGCGTCGTATCTTCCCCGACTCTCGTAGCCTCACACACCAAATATCCTGAGGTATTGATTGTCGCTGCTGATACAATATCTCCCACAATCTTTTCAACCGGAACGCTCTCGCCGGTAAGAGCCGATTCATTAACTGCGCTCTCGCCTTCGACAATAACGCCGTCCACAGGTATGCCATCGCCGGGTCTTACCACAAATCTGTCTCCGACTTTTACAGTTTCTATCGGAACGGTAACTTCAGCTCCATCCCGCATTATCACTGCAGTTTTGGGTGAAAGATCCATCAGTCCCTTTAGAGCGTTTGTCGTTTTACCTTTGGATCTTGCTTCCAACATTTTTCCCACAGTGATCAGCGTCAGGATCATCGCTGCTGCCTCAAAGTAAAACTGATTCATATAATATATGGTCTGCTCCTCGTTGCCATCCAGTACGGACCTTGTCATGGCAAAAAGTGCAACCACACTATAACCGTAAGATGCGGTAGCTCCAAGCGCAACCAAAGTATCCATATTTGGAGATCTGTGAACAAGCCCTTTAAAACCGCTGATAAAGAACTTCTGATTGATCACAAGCACGATGCCCGATAGCAAAAGCTGGTACAATCCCATCGCCACATGATTTCCGTCCAGAAATCCCGGTAATGGCCAGTCCCACAGCATATGCCCCATGGAAACATACATAAGCGGGAGCAAAAAAACTATCGACGCGATCAGTCTCTTTTTCATCTTGGGAGTCTCCGTATCCTTAAGAGAATCATCCGCAGACGAAAGGTGCGCTCCGCTTTCATTGCCATCCTTAACACCGGCACCATATCCTGCAGCTTCAACAGCTGCTATTACATCTTCAGGTCTGGCCGAGCCTTCAACGCCCATAGAATTTGTCAAAAGACTTACCGCGCAGCTCTCAACACCCTCTACAGCACTTACCGCCTTCTCAACTCTCGTCTGGCACGCAGCACAGCTCATACCCGTTACCGTATATTGTTTCATAAAGCCACCTCAAATTACTTCATCAACTTCTGCAATGTTGTGACCAGTTCATCGATCACTTCATCATTGCCCTGTCTGATGTTATCAGCAACGCAGGTTCTCATATGATTGGCTAAAAGAGCCTTATTAAAACTGTTAAGAGCACTGGTAATAGCTGAAACCTGCATCAGGATGTCAGTACAATATGCATCGTTTTCCAGCATCCCTTCAACACCTCTTACCTGTCCCTCTATTCTCTTTAACCTGTTCATGAGATCCTTATATTCTTTCTCATCACGTTCCTTGTGTTTGCCTGAACAGCAGCAAGAACAGGACTCTTCTATGTTTTCTATAGAATTTGTTTTATCCGGCATATTTGAATCTCCTCTGCATACCCCCAAGGGGTATCTTTATTATCTTCATAGTATACCCCTTAGGGGTATGTGTCAATCAATATCTTTTATCCCAATTTACCCCCATCCATTGTTGTTATCCTTGAATTTCTTGGCGGCTTTGGCCCACTTGGAGATTGCCTTTTTCTTTGCGTAGTTGTTTCTATTCTCCTGCCCCAAAGATTTGTATAGCATATATCTGTCCGGATCAAGTTCGCCGCTTTCGATAGCTGCCTTGATAGCGCATCCCGGCTCAGTTTCATGTTTACAGTCGCTGAACCTGCAACAGCTTTCCAGCTCTATGATGTCCGAAAATGTGTTGTCCAGTCCCTCATCAATCTGAGCCATCCCAAGCTCTCTCATACCGGGCGTGTCGATGATTGCTACTCCGTTATCCAACATGATCAGCTGTCTGTGAGTCGTCGTGTGTCTTCCGGTCGAATCATAAGACCTGATTTCTGAAGTTTTCATTATCTCCTTGCCACAGATGGCATTTAGTAATGTTGATTTTCCTGCACCTGAGGAACCCATAAAGCAGACGGTCGTTCCCGGAATCAGATACTCATCAAGTTCCTCAAGACCGATTCCATAAATTGCTGAGATGGCATGGACTCTGACTTGATCTGAAATTGATTCCACTTCTCTTATATATCTTCCAACGTTATTGCACAGGTCAGATTTGGAAAGAACCACCACAGGGATTGAATTTCCCTGAAGAACAACACTGACGTATCTGGCGATTCGGTTATAGCTGTAGTCTTCATTCAGTGATGTGACAATAAAGGTGTAGTCCACGTTTGCAACCATATACTGCATTGTGGCAGTCTTGGCCTGATCCGGTCTTGTCAGGAAGCTGCTTCTTTCACATACAGACAGAATCATAGAATCCCCGATCGGATTATAAGCAAATGTAACATAGTCTCCCACAACCGGAAGCTTGTCGGCGCTTTCGTTATAAAAAGAGCCTTTGAGCTTAGCCGGAATGTCTTTTTCAAAAATCTTATCGTATAGCTGTTCTTCTGAATCTCGGAAATCCTGCCAAGTCTCTCCTTGTGAAGCCACTGACAAGAGAGCTTAAGGGGCTTGTAGTACGGGAAGTTCTTAGTGAACTCCTCAATCTCTGCTTCATCCTCGCACTCCTCAAAAACAGGTGCCTCATAAAACTTACCATGGATATCTTCAAAACCGTCGTTCAACGGATATGCCATGAATGCATCAAAATTACCGTCATCTCCGTGCTCGATTCCAAAATTATCGCAGGTAATAAAGCCGTGCTTAGGATAGTAGTCAGGCTCTCCGCACATTATAATGCCCTTGTAGCCTGCTGCCTTTGCAGCATCTGTAACTTCCGCAAGCATCTTTCCGCCAATGCCCATGCTAAAGCATGTAGGCTCTACAGCCACAGGTCCGATGGTCAGAACCTCATGTTCAATATCACCGTCAACAACTCTTGCTTTTGAAACAAAGACAGCTCCGACAATCTGTCCGTCCATCTCTGCCACTCTGCTAAGCTCGGGAAGATACTCTTTTGCATCTCTGAGTTTATGCACCATCAGGTGCTCATTGCATCCGGGTCCGTGAATATTCCAGAATGCTCTCATTACCATGTGTTCTGTGTTGTAAAAATCTTCTTTTGTTTCTTTTCTGATAGTTATATTATTCATTGCTGTTTTTTCTCCATTATTTTTCGCGTTTTTCATAGTGTCTTTTCCCTAAAAAAGGGCATAAAAAGACCGTGACGAAAAAAGCCACGGTCGAAGTTGCAAATATAGAATAGAACTTAGTCTAATATATCAAAATAGGCATACCGAGGCCATCATTCTATATTCAGTTACAATCTCTATTCTCATTGCACTCATTATTATGATTACCTCGCTTTCCTTTTTTATATATTGATATTAGTGCATTTTTAGGGTATTTGTCAATTTTTTGCATAAAATCGGAGGATTATTATGACCTCTCCTATCACATATCTCATTTGTGTGATCCGGCATATTTTACATACGCATCTGTAAATCCACTTGCCTTAGCCTTATCAAGCGCCTCGTTGGCCTCTTCTTCCGTTGTAAAAAGACCTGCCGTCACAACATAATACGGTTCGGGATTCAGTTCCTCAAAATCGGGAGTATATACTACCGAACAATTATTGAAGCCTGCTTCCTTGAGCGCACTTAACGTTTCATCACAGTCTTTTTCGTCCTTGAAAGCTTTAATGAACACACCATAGTACTTATCACCTGTAACTTTGTTAATACTTATAGATGTTATGACCATTCCATACTTTGATTCACTATTCGGCTCAAGTTCATATGTTGCCACATAGTTTGAATAATCGGGCTTTTGCTCCAGTTCTCCCCAGTATCCCCAGAACACATTGACCTTTCCGATATACTTGCCATTCTCTTCAGTGACCGTGCATTCCTGGTTCTTAAAATCTGTCTCTGTTTCTACCTCCTTATCGATGATCAGCGCACATGACTCGTTTCCCGTTTTGTACAATACTGCATCATGAAGATCGCACATAGGTCCTGACGGAAGCTCTCCCAAGTCGGCCTTGGTTCCGAAAAGATCAAGACAGTTTTTATCAACATCTTTTTTAGACACCGATATACCATGGAATCCATCGCCGTTAGGTCCTGTCTCGGCACTTTTATCCTCGGAAACGCCTCCGGTGCCAAGAACGAAAGTACTGTCGATTACACCATCCGGCTCACAGGCAAGTACAGCGGCTCTTATCTTTTCTTCACCTGTTAGTTCCAGCTTAATTTCTCCGGCTTCCTGAGGACTGTATTCAGCCTCTTTCATCATCGAAGCCCACAGAAAACTGCTAAGAGCATCACTCATTTCCTTAAGCGACTTTTCTGCAGCTGCAGTATCGAATTCCGCCGTCTTCTCAAGCTCATTCTCTACTGTCTTTTCTTCTTTCTTTGCCTGATCGGTGGTATCTGCAGCATCGCTCTGCCCGCATCCTGCAAAAATACCGCACATCATAAGACAAATTATAATTGCAACAATCGTTTTTTTCTTCATCTTTTACTCTTTCCCACTATAACCTGTTATTATTTGATCATTTCCCCTACTTTTGCTGTCGGCTTAACTGTCATTTCCACCCATGCCGGCAAAAATCCACTCTTTATGGCATTTCTCATTGATCTGATATTGGACCAGGCAGAACAATAAAACGGAACTTTATCACGCTTTAAAATCTCAAGCGCAAGCCTTGATGTTAACGCCGATGCTATTCCTTTTCTTCGATACTCAGGTAAAACATCAACTCCTATCTGCCACATTTCATTTGCATCCGAGGAACAGCCGGCTAGTCCGACCAGATTCTCTCCATCATATGCTCCTACTGCAAGCACATCCAGATTTTTTCTATAGCTACACAATGCATTTGACCATTCCGGCAAATAGAGTCCTTCAAAATCTTTCGGACTCAATACGCGCAGTTCATAAGCACACGGCAAGCTTGTCAATCTGTTAAGATCAGGAAGATAATACTCTGCCATAAAACAAACGGTGTACCCCTTTGGCTCAATTTGCTTGTTCAGCCAATACATATAAGGAGTCTCGAAGCAGTGATAAAACTCAAATTTCTTTATATACTCGCCCAGTATTTCGAATAATTCTTCTGAAGCTGCCGCAACCACGTTATTTCCATATGATATAAAATTGCCTTCTATCGGCAGTTCATAATATCTTTTTGCGTCCTGCCCCAGCCTGAACGGAACGATCACATTTGTATCTAAAAGAAAATCCTCCGGCCTGCAACCGATATCTTCCGCAGATTGTCGCATCGCAATCTGTAACAATTCGTTATTTGTCATCGTTTCACCTTCCCACTATCATAGAACAAAGAGTCGCTCGCGACTCTTTCGCGCGCGAGCGGTATTGCGAAGCAATAAATTACCTTTACGCGAGCTGCGCATCCTGCGGAGCATTTTTATATCATAGGAAAGCAATTTCCTGTGATATAAAAACGACAAAGCAGCTACCTCTTTCGAACTAGCTGCCCATAATTTTATGTAATTACACTCTTCTACACTTATGGCCTGATGCCGCCTCAAAATTATATCTGACTATGCCAAGATCTAGCTTTGTAAGCGGTCCGAATCCCGCTTTTATCGTAGCATCTTCTCCGTCAATGTTTATAAAGAACTTCTGCTGGTTTACAGCTGTCGGAGCCAAAAGAGCTGCTTCTACGCCCTCTTTAAACCATGACGGCATATCATTTTCCGAAACGCCGCAAAGCTTTGAAAGCTCTTTTGATTTATGGTTAACTCCGTCTGTAAGGCCATAACCAATTGAAATCACACAGACAATCTTCTCACCAGCATCAATATGAGCCTTACACTTTCCACGTCCATATGTTCCGGCAACCCAGCACGTCCTGAGTCCCAGCATCTGTGCTTCGAGAACTATCTTTTCACCATAATAACCCGCAATCTCATCAAGGTTCGAAAGCTTCTTCGATCCCACAACTGCAATATAATTATTTACACCTGTAAATTTCCCATAATGACTTAAAAATGTATCAAAACACTCGGGATCATCCATTACAAGCTGCATATGGAGGCCGCTCTCTTTATTGCATTCCTGTATAAGCCCTTCAAGCGCAGTACGTACATCTCCCGATATGCGGTCGGGCGAATACTGCCTGACACTGTGTCTTTCTTTAATAGCCTGCTTAATATCCATGTCCCCTCTAGCTCCCCTTTCATAAAAAAGCCAACAACACCGAGTAGTTTTTCAACATCTTACACTTCCGCCATATGCTTTATAACCAATGCAATATATTCACTTCTATTATACAAAACTCTGCCTACTTCAACGCGTCCGGCTCTTATTCTATAAAACGCACTGTACTTTTTATGTGTCACATAATATATTCCTGTAAAAATGCCATCATAATATAGGCACTCACCTGTTTTGGGACGTTTACAGATTTTTTTCAACTTAACACGCAAATCTGAAATATACTGATCTGCAATATCAAAATCCTTAGATGCTTCATACACTTCATCCCACATTTGATCAAGGTCTGCCAACGCAACCGGTGAATAAACCAATTCGAATTCCATATTAGCCAATCACCTTCCTGCGTCTATCCTTGAAATGCTTGTCCACTTCAGCATCGCTTATCCATCCATTCTCATCTCCGGAAGCAAAACCGGCATTAAGCTCACTCATAAGCTTTACCATTGCTCTAGCCTTGTCAAAGATCTCATCATCTTCAATTTTATGGATACTATATTCGCCATGACCATTCTTGGTAAGATAAACAGGTTTTCCAGCTTCAACTTTATCCAATACTTGCCCATAATTTCGCAATTCTGATATAGGTGCTATTACTGGCATATAATCACCTCCGTTTCTCACCTTAATCATACTTTGTTTCGATACATTATTCAATAAATTTTTCGAAAGATATGCAGAAAAATTTAAGTGTCATCATATACTTGCTAATTTACTCTTCTTTAAGCATAACACTGTTATATCATTTTCCCCCCTGTCGCCTTAATAGCTCCTAAGCAATGTATTCTCACAACACGATTGTTGTCCGACTCCGATATTTTATACAATTGTTCGATATAAGGTCCGACAAACTCCGGTCTTCGTTTTCCAAGAACCCGGAAAATCTCAGGTGCCTCCATTCTAACCTTGTCATCCGCATCGTACAAAAGCTTTTCAAATACCGGCATATAATCTTTATAAATATCAGGAGTATTTGTCGCAATATTTTCAGAAGCCCAAATAAAGCTAAGCCTGGCCTTTGGTTCTTCATCATCTGCAAATCGGAATAATTCTTCCCAATGCGCTTCGATCAAGTGATAATCAGCTCTGCCTATCCTTCCAAGTGCATTTACAGCTCTCTCCCGCAATAGCGGAGACTTACTTTTGCAAAAAGAGAATATATCAGGCACTGTGTCCTTTACTTCATCAGGATATAAAAACCCCATCTCACCAAGAAGCCATAGCGCCTTAGCTTTTATCTTTTCCGATTCATGCTCCAGAAGCGCGGCAACATACGAAATATTATCCTTCCACTTATCTTTATTCTTGGTCAATATTCCAAGTTCTTTATAAAGCTCATCTACAGTCAATTCTTCAATCCTCAAATATTTCCAGAAAAGTTTTCCAGTGTTTCTTTTTCCATTCTTATAATCTGAACCATCCTGTCTATAGCGCAAATCTCTCTGTAAGACACTTTGCTCTTTTGCATTATCTTCTTGTTTTCCAGAGTTCCTTTTTCGTACTCATCAAGAAGTCTTTTTCGTATACCGATTTCCTTCTCAAGTTCCTTCTTACTTAAAACGCTTGAATACATTACAGCCAGGCAAAACCACACCGAATCAAAATCAACTCTCTCAAACAATGCACATATACTGCTTTTCAATTCCTCAAGGCCGCTTTCCGTAAGCTGATAGATTGCTTTTTTATCAGATTCACCTGTATTAGATATGTACTTCTTTTTTTCCAGTCTGATACAAGTCTCGTAAAGCGTGGTTGCGCCTATAGGAAACCAGTACTTCATATTCATTCTTTCAATCATCTTGAGCATATCATATGCATTCATTTCGCCTTTACTAAGCATTCCCAAGATTACTATTGATGTTTTTGACAACATTTTCGTTTTCCCTTTTCTTTCTAAATATAATCCACGATACAGATATGATAAGAATAATTACTGCCATGATAAAAGAACTAAGATTCTTGATCTCTTCTCCCGCTTCTGAGGAAACAAGCACATCCCACAAAGCTCCCACTCCCCAGAAAAAAGGAAATATTATGAGCAGATTCCCAGTTAAGTAAAATACCGAACAATACATAATTCCAACGAAAAACAAATGTACAAATTCAGGTTGAAATCCGGCGTGATGTAAAGAATAAAACGCCGAAGTCAGTATAATTGCAGGTATTATTCCAAAAGATTTCTCAAAGCTCATCCTGAGGAAACCATAAATAAAAGTCATTTCAAATATGCCGGCAACAAGTATGTAAAAAGCTCCATAGAAATTTTGTAAAGAAATCGCATTTTCAGGAACCTGTTCTGACAAAAACATAGCAAGAAGCCCGCCTGCAAAGATTATATTTAGTATAACACTGGCTAACCATTTTCGTTTTGTGAATCCCATATCCGCAACAACATTATCACCTTTTTTCTCTACATATATCGAGACGAAAAATATCCCCAGCCCAAAGATCATCAGAAAATCCCTAAGTATAAACGAAATCACTATATCCACCACAGAATTGCCACTAAAAGGAATCATCAGGAGACTTAAACCAATCATTACACCTCCTGCTAATACCGCTATTCCTGTCTCCATTGATACATTGAATCTAAATATCTTTTTCATCTCAATTATCTCCTTTAGCTTTTACTACGTGTACGTAGTATACTACGCATACGTAGTGCTCGTCAAGGAATAAAAAAGAACAGCCATCTTTCGATAACTGCTCTAATTAATGTGCTATTCCTATCCGTTTATTTTCACATACCTCTCTATTGGATCATCTGTCCAGATCTGAGCTTCTATATAGCGCTCCGGTCCGTATGCTCCGTCCGCATTCCACTCCTGTGGCAATCCGTATTTTTCTATGATTCCCAATAACTCTTCGTACGTATATACCGTCTTTCGGTATTCTTTCCCATCATTAACACGCGGGCTGAACGTGGGCATAGAATCTCCATATGTAAAAGAGATTTTGCCCGTATCGAATTCATCTATCGGGATCGATATCTCTGCTGCTTCCTCAAACCAACTGCTCAACCACGGACACGCTTTCACCACCATATAATGCGGCGAAGCGATATCCATGATAACGCCTTTTTCTTTGGCTTTTTCTCTTACCACAGCTTCACAATTACTTCTTTTTATAATGTAGTCCATGTCGCGCTGAGCGGTAAATGAATCAGGGCGCTGCGCCTTGATCTTTTCAAGCACTAAAAACGCCTCTTCATTTGAAAGAGCTGTCAAACTCTTAAATGGTCCAGAACGCTTGTCATAATAGTGATACAGATTCATGCTTACACTCCTCTATACTTTCCACTTCCAACGGTAGTTTCCCAACATGTCTTTTTTCAAAAAACATATCTCTGTTTGTAGCAATGATAATAATAGCAACAACTGTGACCACGATAGTTTCTACGCATTTTGTTTCCGGCGTCATCGCGATTCTTTCCTGCATGAAATTTATAAAAAGATGAAATATCATATTTGCCAACATACTGCGGCCATTTTTTACATATACCCAAGTGGTCAGAAATCCCATAGGCATGCATGACACAAAGAAATTAAGCATGAATCCGATTCCCATCGTCCTAAGCCCATAATGATAGGTCCCCGGTATCCAGAATAAAGGCAAATGCCATAACGCCCACACAAAGCCAAAGATTATGGACTCCTTAAACCAGCTGCAGTACTGTGCTATCGAGTCTTCGCCGTACCCTCTCCAGCCAATTTCTTCTATGACAGATGCAAGCAATATGGTCAAAAAAGCTGAACCAATCCCCGCACCGCTAAAAGAAAAATCTTCAGTAAAAGCTAACTGATCAAGCGATTGCCCAAAGAATGTAGACAGTAATATCGATGCAAGTACAATTGTCATAAAGACAGCCACAGCCAGCGCAAGATTCAGCGGTTTCAATTTGTAAAAGCCAAAGATCTTTCTTTTAAAATCATTGATCAGATCGGTGTCTTTAGAAGAAAAAACAGTATACACAGCCACCGCAGAAGGAGCCAGTAGACCTCCAAGCATACCCATAGCGCATGATATTCCCTTGTCAAAAAGAATAGCGAACAGCCAGCATGCCCAAGTCAAGCCAATTGCAGTAACATAAAATCTCACAGGACGATATTTGTATCTCATACTTCCACCGCCCTTTCCTTACAGATCACCAATTCACTGCGCGAACCGTTCAATTCAATTGTGTTTTTACTATCCTCGGCAGAAAAATCTTCCGCTTCTACACCGCCAACTTCATAGGTTATAGAATTCTTGATTCCCTTTACTACTGCGCCAAAATCATAATCTGCCGGAACACTTAATCTGGATGTAGCGGACACTTGGTTGAGTTCAAAAGAGCCTTCAAAATCATCCAGATCAACAGACAGATCTGAGTTTGAATCCACTTCAAACGTACCTTTAACAGATGCCACATGGCATATAGAAGTTTTCCCTTTATACTCGATGTTTTCGCAAACAAGATTATCTAAGCCGATCTCATTACAATTGCACTCAATTTCAATATGATCAAGATATTTGTCCGGCAAAAGAACTTCTATAAACAGCCCCTCTTTTGCCTTTGCCTCAGTCATTTTATTCTTTCGCTTAACGTCTATATCTATGCGCCTTTTGAGGTCATCAATCTTCACCTTAAAATCTTCGGCTACAGAATCGATATCATTTGATGCCAAAAGAACAATCACTTTCTCTTCAGAATGTCCCTTAACCGTAAGTGCGGCGGCACCTCCCAGTTTCATATCAAATATCTTTGGTCCGTCGATATCATATTCAGTCTTACTTTCATAGAGAAATCTTCTTCGATCTGTGGAATGTTTCTCATTAGAAAGAAGTTCATCCAATGAGATGCCAAACAGATTAGAGATAACGATCATGTTCTCAATATCAGGTATCCCCTTATCCGTCTCCCATTTTGTTACAGCCTGTCTGGATACTCCAAGTTTTTCAGCCAATAGTTCCTGAGACATTCCGGATTCTTTTCTGGCTTTTCTAAGTTTTTCAGCAAATGTCATAATACTTTTCCTCCTTTAGAAATTATCCAAACTATAATATTGCTGTAACGTAAACACCAGAAACTACACTTGTCATTTGGCATAAAAAATGCTACTTATCGTAGCATTTATATTTTACGCGCATTTTCTGCACATTTTTATTTTTCATTAAGTAAAGCCATTCGCCATCTTACAACTGCAACTCCGATAATTATGACGTAGCCAATGATACTTAATGCTGTCGGTACCTCATGCAAGAATAAAATGCCCCAAAGTGCGGCAAATATAACCTGAAGATAATCAAACACGGACAACTTCTTTGCCGGAGCGTATTTATATGCCGTAGTTATGGCAAACTGCCCCACTGCCGCAGACAATCCTGCAGCGATCAACATAGCAAGCTGAACCGGTGACATATGTACATACCCGACTATCATGAAAGGAAGCGTAAGCAGGCATGAAAAAAGTGAGAAGCATATGACAATAACCGGCGTAGCTGCACCTTTTCCGGTCGCTCTCCTGACAAATACATATGCTGTTCCTGCACCAAACCCTCCATACAATCCAACCAAAGCCGGCACAAGTTCCATGTTTCCGGGAGTCGGTCTTATGATAAAAAGAGCTCCCGTAAAAGCAATAACCGTAGCAATAATATCGCTCTTTGACGGCTTTTCCTTAAGTAACGGAATCGATATCAGTATCGCAAAAAATGGCGACAACTTATTAAGCATGTTAGAATCCGCAAGAACAAGCCTGTCGATAGCGTAAAAATTGGCTATCAATCCTGTCGTTCCAAACAGGCACCTGAACAAAATGTCCGTACCAAATTCTTTTTTTATCTCAAATCTTTCTCTTTTAACAAACAATGTCACTACTGCGATCAACAGTGCAAAAGCATTTCTGAAAAAAGCTTTTTGCATTGTCGGAAGTTCTCCTGATAACCTTACAAAGAAAGTCATGAAAGAAAAACCAATTGCTGCTATAACTATGCATGTTATTCCTTTAATCTGGTCTTTCAACGCATCCTTCACCTCTGTCTTAATTATTCTAAAAGACTGTTATGTCTCTTTATATAAAATAAATCTAGGCCCCTCTTCTCCTATCTCACCTGTAGCCTTGAAGCCACACTTTTCCAATACTCTCTGCGATGCAGCATTGTCAGAATCTTTTTCCGTAGCGATACAGCTTTCCATCTGTTCTCTGTTTGAAGGATAAATTTTGATCTTTTCTGTCATTTAACTCTGATTAGTCCTTTCACTTACATTATTTATTCGTCAAAAGAGCTATCTTATACAATGCTACGGTATCTCCCGCCTTATGCTCAAGCTTATATCCAAGCCCTAAAGTATTCGTCGATGTCACAACCAAGATGTTATCCTCCCGGTCAAACATTCTTTCAACAATCCTCTGCTTTACGCTTGTTGAATTTATTAGCTTATAATCCATGTCGAATACCATTATCTTTTTACCAGACTGTACCACCAAAACTTCCTGTCCGTCCTTCAATGTCCTTCGGATAATATATTCCATCTTCGCAGGAAATGTATCACTGACGCTAAGCGTCTTATTCTTAAAATCTAAAATGTATTCTCCAATAATAAGCTCATCTTTTTCTTCAATGTAACAGTAATCTGCATTTACTGCATAAAACTGCAGATCATCGTCTATTGGGATAAGTTCTGTTCTAAGATATTTTTTGTCTTTATCAAAAAAATCCGCAACAATAAACTGCTCTTTTTTCTCATAATCATTGTATTCCGCCAACCGGATAATATATCCGTTTTCTATTTTGACTTTCTGATCATCAAGAACAAAGATATCCGATCCGATATCGGCATCAGCAAGTCTCTCAAGTTTTCCCGGATTGACAGGTAATTCATTTGCCCTAACATAACTACATGATGCAGGCTCAAATCCCGCGCTGATAAGTGCTTCACCCGGTATCTGTCCCAAAGAAATCGCGTTGGCTATTTCATCCTTTTTGTCCAGTTCACACACAACAACATTGTGATCATCAAAAACCGCCAAAAAATCAAAAAACTTTGTCAGAAATCTTGCCTCATCACCCGGTGCCCATTTATCAAAAGGATACGAATACTCAAACACGTTCGTCAGCGTCGGCAAATCATTATTTGTTATCTGATAGCAGTAGATATGGCTGTAGTCAACTCCCGTATCATCCGGCTTTATTACTCTGACAACGCCGTTCTTATCGTCGTCATAATCAATCCCGCAATTTAAAAGTGTTCCCGGAATCTCGCATAGAAGTTCAGCTTTGTTACTCTTCTTCTGAGTCTTTTTAGTCTTAGCTTTTTCGGCATCTATTTTCTTAAAAACAGCTTCTTTGTCGGGAATAAGCTTATCAGGGATTTCATCGAACATAAGCTTGTCTACATAAAAAGGTAAGCCGCAAACTGCTGAAAACATGCTTATCGCATCACTTGCACTCATTTCCTTTTTAAGCAGATACCGAAAAGCTTTGGCTTCCGCGCTATCAAGATCTAAAATGCCCGCCATGGCGGTTGAGCCCTTAGTTTCGATTCCCTCATATCCGCTGTGATAAAACGCTTTAACTTTTCCTGCGGCATAAACATCCAGTCCAAAAATGTCATCGTCAAAATAGACTGTTACAACAGCATTTGTATCCAAAGATTTCGACAATGAAGCTGCAAGTTTACTTATCCTGTCAAAATTATGCTCATTATCAACTTCAAGAATCGTGTCCCAATTCTCTGTAATATGCGCAATGCAAAATTCTTTTCCCGCATCATATTCAGCTTTATTCGGATTATAAAGATTTATATTACATAAAGTTGTTCCCATAGCTTTTTCCTCACATTTGCCCTAACATCGGGCAAATCCCGTACAACATCAAAGCGCCATGCACATTGAAACAATACCATCCGTCTCAGATACTTCTTCAAAGCCCATTCGCTTATATAAACCGTAACCCACCTGCATAACAGAAGGTTTCGTCGTGAATGTCACCTTCTTAAACCCAAGCTCGCGGGATTTATCCAACATTGCATTAAGCATCACTCTGGCATAACCTTTGCCTCTATATTCAGGTTTTATAAAAAGACGCTTTGCTTCACATACATTATCATCAATCTTTTTAACAGCAATACATGCAACAGGCTTCTCATCCTCATATCCGACAAGCAAAACTCCGCCTTTGTAAAAGCTCTCAAGATTATTCACTTCCTTATCGAATGATACAAAGCAGCTCTCAGCCCCCTGAATATGAGAATATTCAATAAAGAGCTCCTTTATTATTGTAGTGTCCGCACATTTCTTAACTTCAAAATACATATCTACTTTTCCTTTTCCATTTGAAAACAGCTGACCGGCACTTCAGACACTCCGAAGTACCGGTCTATATATCATAGCATAATTCAGTTACAAGATGTGGGTGTCAAAAATAAATTTGACACCATATGATATACGCATTTTGGACTTTTGACACCTATATCATTACAATTTCTCAATATACCTTCTCGACGAATCAATGACTCCGTCTATAAAATCTGCAGGTATTTTCTCAAGTTCATAATATTTCTGCCAGGCATTCCCCATCGCGCTTCCGATCATATTTAACGCTTTGAGTACTTCTTCGCCTTCTTTTTGATGCTTCTCGCCAAACCTGTCATTGACGAATTCATCAAACTCTTTTTGCAGAATCGATATTTCCTCTTCCTTGGACAGCAATCTGTAGCCATCCTCTGAAGCTTCGTCCTGCACATATCTTGCTCTGGTACCCGCCTCATATCCGGATGAGATCTCATCCGCGATAGACTTAAAGCTGTTCATAAGAGCGTCCTCTTTCTCAGAAAGGCTGATATCGCCATCCGGCGCCTGTGCTTCCATATTGCTGAACATCCCAAGAGACAGCCTGTCCCGAAAGCTTGTAGTCGGTTTGTTATTATGCTCTTTTGCAAGTGAAAAAAGATCAATTTTGGGCGGTTTGTAGGTATCGTTTATGTTTCCGTATATGCTTACAGCCATAACTCTCACCTCTCTAAAATATTAAATTTTAAACACCAAAAACCAAAACCATCCTTACCTTGTAAAAAATTTCAAACACACAATACATAATAACATAACCTTTTTGACTAAAGAACACTTTTTTTATTCAATGTACAACTTGTCAAAAAGCCTCTCTGCAACCTCCTTTCCCGAAACAAATGGCCCGGGGATCACATCTGCTGCGCGATGTTCGCCAAAATAATCTGTATCAAAAGTAATAGGCGTTCCGTCAGGATTTTCAAACATCTGCTGAGGCTCAAACGCCTTGCCCAAGGTCTCTGTCGAGATCATGTCCGCCTTAAATCCGCCAAGCACCTCATAGATATTTGTATCAAGGAAAAAGCTTCCGTCTTTCTCTACTACGTCAACATGAACCTTTCCCGAGTTGTCGGTAAATGCATTCTTTTCTTTTTTCCATCCGGATGCCCCTTCAAAATATGCGTTTCCGTCGATCCATACCGGAAGATGCGCAAAATGAGCGTCTTCATGCTTCATCATGTTGGGATATTCCTCTTCAATATCAAACTGAGGAATCCACTCATCATAAGAAGGATATTCGTCAAAACAATATGTTCCGACCTTCCTGTTCTCGACATATTTTTTGTCCGGATCGGAATCATTCATAAGCTCCAAATCCTCAGATGGCCACTTCTGTATAAAAATATTGTTATAAATGCGGTCATCTCCGTGAAGAATAGTCATGAAGCCCATAACTTCCGTTCTATGAGGCATGTGGTACGGCGTATATCGCCATGTTGTTCCTTCTCCGACGTAGGTAAAAGAGCCTGCGCACAGATTATGTACCATTGCCACACCCTGAGTTGCTATGCGAAGCGAAACATCCGATAAAAGAATGTTGTTATCGATAAGAGTCGGTCCATGGCTGACCTCAACAAACAGATCCTGACAGGTCATTCCGCCCTGCAACTGCTTTGCAAACTCTGGGCACTGGTTGTCATGAAGAAGATTCTGTGTAATCCTTGTTCCCTGCGCTTCCCAGTCGCACCATATTCCCATCGTACAGTGATGGATGTGATTGCGCCTCATAATAACATCGATCGCAGCGTGCATCTTTATTCCGGCAATCTCGGCACCGCCAAGCTCCATCATATTGTTGATGTGATGAATATGGTTATCCTCGATGATGCTGAACACGCCGCCCATACGTCCGATGATTCCGCCCTGCTCGCAGTGGTGAATATTATTTCGACGGATTATATGTCCTCCGACCTTTTCTTTTAACCATCCATAATACTGGCCGCGGCACACAGAATCTCGCTCCATCTGAGTCGGACTCTTTACATGCTTTGTTGTATAAAAATTGCTGTTCTCCGGATCGTAGTATCGTCCCACGCAGATTCCAGCGCATTTACTTCCCCAGATCTCGCAGTCTTCTATTATCCAGCCTTTGCTCCAGTTGGGACCTATCATTCCATCCTGATAAGCAGCCGGCGGAGCCCATGTTGTCGCAGCTTTATTGATATTAAAGCCACCGACGGTGATAAATCCAACGCCTTCCTTACTCGGCATAAAACATTCACGCCTCACGGTAATCTCGACGTTTTCTTTGTTGGGATCTGCTCCTCCGAAATTGGCATAAAAAATTGTCTCGTCATTTTCATTATCCTGCTCTGCATACCATTTTCTCTTGGAATTGTCAGGATCCCATGAGCACTCATAAACTTTAGCTTCAAGGCACTCATCAATACTCAATGCTTCATAAAGCGCTTCGTCGTTTAACCAGACGCAACCCGTGTGCTTATTGGGAGTTGCAAAGTACCAGTCGCCGTAAACAAGCGTCGTATATGGATTGTATTCGCCAAAGATACTGTTTTTTACCTTTGCCACCCATACATCATCCTTAAAATTAACCCATCCGGTAACCTTCTCAGCGCCTGTTATCACAGCTCCCAGAGGTTCCGTACTTCTGTAAATAATGCGTTTTTCTTCGGTTCCGGGATTGACCGGATCGACATATTCCCTGTAAATTCCGGGTGAAACTACAACTTCATCTCCCGGTTTTGCAATTTTAGCCGCTTCGTTGATTCTTTTAAAAGGTAATTTCTCAGTACCGTTACCATCATGCTTTGCATTTGCATCCACGTAAATTATCATAAGTACCTTCTTTCTTTGCTTATCCCTTTACTGCGCCTGCCATCATGCCTTTTACAAGTTTATCCTGGAAAATGATAAACAATATGATCATAGGCATAACCGACAACGTCAAAACAGCCATGATCATCGGAATATCCATCGAGTGTTCTCCCTTGAACTGTCCAAGTGCAAGAGGAAGGGTTTTGTTCTGAGGACTGATAAGCAATGTGTTCGCAAAAGCAAATTCATTCCACATAGAAACACCGTTGTAGATCGCAAGTGTCGAAAGTCCCGATTTTGAAAGAGGCAGTATCATAAAGAAAAAGTTTTCGTATCTGTTGCATCCATCAATCTCTGCAGACTCCTCCACTTCCTTCGGTATGGTCTTCATAAATGCTGTAAGAATAAATACCGACATTGGAAGTGCAAATGCAACGTAAGGTCCTATCAGTGCTTTAAGCGAATCATAAAATCCCACCGCCGTAGTCAGCTTGAAGATAGGAATAAGCGTTACATGCATAGGAACTGACATCATCGCAACTATCATCGCATAGATAAGTGCATTTAATTTAAAGCTCATTCTTGCAAGCGGATAAGCTGCAAAAGCCGATATTATCAGCATCAGCACCAGCGAAATACCAACCACGATAACACTTCGAAGGAAATATCCAAAAAATCCACCGGCAACTACCGTTGTATAATTCTTAAAATACCATGGATCCGGCAGATGGAACACCCCCTGCTGAAGCATATCAAACTGTTTTCTAAATGAATTCATTATCATGAAGAAAAACGGTGTAAGCGTGATCACAAGCATACAGCACGCCAATATAATCGCAATCGTCCAGGCAATCCGGGACTGTATTTTGGACTTACGATAGTCCGCATCGTTCATATTCTCTTTTACCATATCAATAGTCCTCCTTAACCTTGAATGCTTTGTTAAAGATAAGAGCAATAGCAGTTATAAGAAGGAACATTCCCGCTGCAACCGTCGAGCCGTAGCCCATGTTGAACTGCTGGAACGAGAGCTTATACATATATGTAGCCATAAGTTCCGTTGAACCTGCCGGTCCGCCCTGTGTCATATTCCAGATCATGTCAAAGTACTTAAGCGAACCTATAAGCGACATAGTACATGCTGTCTTAAAGATAGGTCCAAGAAGAGGAATCGCAATATGCTTTATATACTGCCATCTTGTCGCGCCGTCTATGACAGCCGCCTCATAAATCGATGTATCGATATTTCCGTATCCGGCAATAAAGTAAACCATATAGAAGGGAGTAAATTGCCAAGCCATAACGCCGATTACTGTGTAAAGAGCATTTGGCGCAGTTCCCAAAAGATCTATGGTCGCTTTTTTACCCTGAATAAGGGAAGCAAACGAAGAAATAAGTCCTCCGTTTGTTGCAAGGGCATAATTGAAAAGAAATGCGATCGCAACTGAGCTCATCAGATACGGCAGAAACCAGATAATCTTAAAGATATTGAATTTCTTTCCACCGGCATCCAAAAATGTAGCAAGAAGCATGCCGATAGGTATCTGCAAAACGATTGAAAAGACCATGACGATCAAATTATGCCTAAAAGATTTCCAAAACATCTCATCGTGAATAAGCGCGTTCCAGTTCTCCATTCCCGCAAAAATTCTGTCCGATGAAATACCGTTCCATTTGTAGCCACTGATCACAAAGGTATCAATGACCGGATATATTATAAAAATAGTTATGAGCAAAAGCGCCGGCAGCAAAAACACCGTTGCTGCCACGGCAATGCTCTTGGCTCTCGCCTGGGCAAGGCCCACTTTATTATCATTTTTCACGTAAACTCCTTCCTGTCGCGTTTATAAAGACTACTGACCTGCAATAGCTTTTTTCATCGCATCATCCTGCTCCTGTCCGATCTGTTCAGGTGTCTTCTCAAGTCCAAAGAGTTCCGTCATGCAGTTCTTATGTACTTCTGTTACAGATGCAGGCAGATACTGATCATACCAGAGCTGTACGTTAGAAGCGTTGAAGAATACATCAACTACAACCTTATTGTTTGGATCGTCAACTTTTGAATCAAATCCCTTGATAGAAGGAATATTTCCGCCCTCCATCTGCATCTGATTGTAGGTATCGTCGTTGTAATACTGAGTTGCAAGTACATAGCAAGCATCGAGCATTTCCTGATTTACAGACTTGTCAGCGTTAAAGCAGTTGAATGAGAATCCGTTACCGATAGCTGTTCCGATCTCGACATCCTGAGGAACGCCCTTAGCCTTTGCTTCTGAATCTTCAGGGAAACGGAAAACGCCGATGTTCTCTTTATACCAATCTTCGTTATCAGTCTTGATACCTGCTACCTGCCATGATCCGTGAAGCATCATTGCTGCAGATCCGTCATAAAGAAGTGCTCTGTCCTGGTTGTCATCAGCTGTAAGTGAATTAACACCATCGGGGAAATAGCCTTTCTTTACCCAATCCTGAATCTTGGTGCCTGCATATACAAACGCATCACTTGTGAAAGATCCGCCGTTTTCCTGTGTATAAGCTGCATCAAATTCAGCATTTCCGGAGTGACGTGCAACAAGATACATGTAATACATAGATCCTGTCCACTTTGACGCATTTGCAAGCGAGAAAGGAACGATTCCTTTTTCTTTAAGCTTAGCGCAGACAGTCTCGAGTTCATCTATAGTTTTGGGAACTTCAAGACCATTTTCCTTGAAAATAGTTTTATTGTAGAAAATATCACAGCCTGAAAGACCGCCGAATGGAATTGCAAGCATCTTGCCGTCATATGTTGACTGGGCAACGGCTGCATCTACAAAATCGGGATGATCATATTTTGCATACATATCTGTAATATCATTTGCGAAACCGGACTTATAATATTCAGCCATAGGACCGCCGCCCCAGTGAATATACATGTTGGGTGCCTGTCCCGAACTCATTGCAACCACAAGCTGCTGTTTATAGTTATCGTTCTGCTGGTGAACCTGATTTACAGTGATGTTTGGATAGTCAGCCATAAATCTCTGTACGGCTCCTTCCTGTGCGCTTTTTGCAGGTTCCTCTGTCGCTATATCCCAAAGAGTAATTGTAAGCGGTTCAGTTGTCAGCGTCGGAAGGTTCTTTCCATCCGTCTGCTTTCCTGCCGAAGCATTCGCAGCGGGTGCGCTTCCGTCAGTGCTTCCCAGCGCGGGAGTACCCGCAGATGAGCTTCCGCCGCATCCGGCAAGCGTTGTAACAGCAAGAACTGTTGCAAAAAAACTGGCTAATACCTTTTTGTTCATACAAAATTCCTCCTTTTCTAAACGTTATCTCTCCGTTTTGAAACAATATGCTGTTTCAGTCTTTTATATAATTCTATAATAGTTTACTTTTTTCTACGTTTTAAAAATTGCTGTCTACTATACCAAAATTGCCTTTTTGTTTGTGCAACTTTTCACAATATTTAATTTTGTCAGTCTATATTGTGACAAAATGCCAATTTTTATGAATATTTTTTGTTAAAAATATGTTATAATGACATAAACAGAATCAAGACATAAATTGCTGTTTTTAGATATGTGTAGTTACTTGTTTTACAATGTTAGGAGATTTTTTTAGCAGTATGAAAAGGCAGTACCCAAGCACCAAAGAAACAGTTCAGCACAAGATCAACACGAGTTTTCGGATGTTTATCAACCGGTTTCATGCCGATTTTCCGGCACACTGGCACACGGATATCGAGATCATCTGTCCAAAAGAGGCACCGTACAAGATTATCTGCGCCAATCAGACCTATCATGTCGAAATTGACGATATAATATTAATCTGCCCCGCCGTTATTCACGAGATCTTCTCTCCCTATCCGGGAACCCGAGTGTATATTCAAGCTGACTTTTCCGGAGTCATCACTTTAAAAGAAATCGATAAGGCATTTCGCCTTATGTCCCCCGCCCTTCATATAAAGAAAAAAACATGTCCTCCGGACATATATAATTATCTGCGCAATTCTATTGATAAACTTATGGAACTGTATTTTGGCACCGTTCCATCGTTTAGCATGCAAGAAAAAGAAGTGGATGAAAGCGTCATCTCCGTCACAGAGCTGGAACCATACTCTGAACTTGAGATATACGCAATTCTCATGCAATTCATTGCATGCTGCGCAAAGAATATAGACCTGTTCCGCGAATCGGATTCCGCTCCTGCTTCGCCTAATTTTAAAAACAGCATTTCTTTAAGCAATGTTTGTTCCTACATTTCGGAGCACTTTACAGAATCTATCACGCTTGAGAGCATCGCAGCACACGCGGGCTTTAGCAAATATCATTTCGAAAGAATCTTCTCCGATTATGCAGGTATGACTTTCTATAAATACCTGCTGCAAATGAGGATAAACTATGCAAAGAGGCTTCTCTCAAACCCTGAGCTCACCGTGACAGACGTCTCCTATCAGGCAGGCTTTGCGAGCTGTACAGCGTTTACACGCGCTTTCAAAAAAAGTACCGGATATCCGCCGTCACAGTTCAGAGTGCTGAATGAAGAAAAACATCCGCTAAGTGCAAATCCGCATTTTGCTGATATGAAGTTATAAATACAGATTTTGAGCATGAAAAAAGAGGTTGTGAAAATCCACTTTCACAACCTCTTAAATATTTTATTTCACTATTATTTTGTGTAGCTCTGAAGTTCCTCGATCTTTGTAATAATGCCATCCATCGACTTCTTAAACTGATCAACGAGTTCAACGTTTCTGGAACTTGCCTTTGAAGCCTCGGTACTGCTTGCACTTATCTCTTCACTTGTAGCAGACAAAGTACTTGCACTGTCTACAATCTCATTGTTCGCGCTGCTAAGTGATGCAATGAAGTTAGCAATATCATTGATTGCCTGACCAAGTTCACTCAGCTTTTCCTGAATAAACTCAAATTTCTTGGATGCATTCTGTGTATATTCAGTCTCGCGGTTAGCCGACTGTGAACTTATGGTAGCACAATCCGCTACCGTATCTGCATTTGATGTAAGGATCTCGATTATACGTGTGATATTCTCTGTCTCGTTTCTTGTCTGCTCGGCAAGATTTCTGATCTCATCAGCAACTACCGCAAATCCCTTACCGACTTCTCCCGCTCTTGCAGCTTCTATGCTGGCATTAAGAGCAAGAAGGTTAGTCTGTGATGAAATTGAAAGGATAATACTTGTGATTCCGCTAACATCCTCTGTATTGGAACGAAGTTCATCAGCCGCAGTCTGAAGATTGTCTCCTGCCTTTCTGGCTTTTTCAACTTCTTCAAACAATGATTCCATGACTTCCATGCCTTCTTTAAGTGCAGCGGCAGCCTCATTGTTGATACCCTCTACTACATCAGCGCTCTTCTTTGTATCATCTATAATATCCTGAATATCATGTGTCTGGGTTGTCTGATGCGTGATAGCTTCAGCAGTATTCTGCGTTCCGACCATGATATTTTCCATAGTCTCATCAAGAAGGTTGACCGACTCACCGATAGTATCAAGCGCATCACTGATCGATGAAATATCTTTTGCCACGCTGTCAGCAACTTCAGTAACTTTGCCTGTAATAGTTTTATTTTTATCCGATACCGATGTAACTTCATCAAGCGATTCCTCAAAGAATCTTGCAAGAAGTCCGTATCCCTTAATAATAGTTATAACCGTAAGAATCGTGATTATTGTCTCGATCATTATAACTTCGATGTCATCCTGTATATTCGCCGATGAAGTGATCGTCAATACAACTCTGATGAAATTTGAAATCGCAAAGCCAATAATTCCAACCCTTACACTGAGTTTATCAAGTGTCAAAAGAAATACGATCAAAAATGGAATCATATAAGGATATGTCGTAACCGTGTTTCCGCTGTTAAGCATAGCGCAATAAACAACAGAATATGTGATCGCAAGCAGCCTTATGTAAGTAACTCCGCCTTTACTTATGAAAAGATATATCGAATCTCCCAAAAAGACCAATATAACAATGATCAGTGGGATTATTCCTCTGATCGGTGCAAGATCTGACATGGTGATCTGCGACATAAGACCGACGATTGAAAAGAATGTCGTAATAACGTGAACAAGAAATACTAGTTTACATGTGCGTTTTAAATGATTTTCCTGCATAGTGCCCTTCCTCCGTCCTTCCTATATATTATATATTACACCATTCATTCACGCATTTACGTAAATATTGACAATCTTTACGAATTTTTCAGTATTTCTTAATATCACACATTAAATTTATCTGTTGTATCCTGCAAATTAATGATACTATCCATAACATCCTTGGTCTCTCCGGATACGTTCGCACTATACTCTGTGATGCTCTGCATATTGCTTGAAATATCACGCACCGCGTCGCCAAGCTCTTTCTGCACGGAGTTTATTCTTTCCAATACATTGTTGATATCGGCAACTGATGTACTTACTTCTTTTGCTCCGTTTCCAAGTCCCTTGCTTATGTCGCTGTAATAGTTCGCATCATCCATATAATTCTTCGCCAAAGTTTCAAGATTATCATAGTCTTTCAAAACTCTGTCGGTTAAGAATGTAATGATCTGATTACTTACTCTCGAAAGCTCGTTGACATTGGCTGTAACTTCGTTTGTAAGAGCATTTACCTTGTCAATCTCATTTCCTGTTGTTGTACTGAGACTGTTGATCTCACTTGCAACAACCGCAAAGCCTTTTCCTGCTTCTCCCGCTCTTGCAGCCTCAATTGAAGCATTGAGCGCAAGAAGGTTTGTCTGGCTCGCAATATCCTGAATAGCACTTGCCACATTCACGATCTGCTCAATTACCTGGATTCCCTTGAGAGCTTCCTCAAGTTCCTCTTTTGCCTTATTTGTCATCTCTACCGCATGGGTCTTATTTGCAAGAATCTCAGGAACCATCTCCTTAACTCTTCCGATGACCTCATCCGTTCTGTCACTCATATTCTTAGTGTCAGACGCAAATGTTTCAGTCGCTGACAAAACGTTATCGCATATCTTATCAATATTCCGGATACTTGCAGTCTGGCTCTCAATTCCGCCCTCTGTACGCTGCATAGCCTCATTTATCTCAGAAATACTGTCTTTGATATCGGTTATCTTGTCGGAAGCACTCGTCATTTTCTCTTTTATCAGCTGCGACTCGTCTTTGGTCTTATGAATCGTATCAATGACGCGGTCTTCGAGCTCTGAAAGAAGATATCTGATCTCTTCCGTTTCTGAAGAGGTCTTTTTGATACTCTCATTGCCGATAACTTTCTCTTTTACAAAAGCTTTCATCTCTTCCATGGGCGCAAGCTGCACACCGATAAGCTTTGTCATAATGATTATTACCGCAGCTATTGCTATAAGCGTAATAACTATACTAGTCACGAGAAGTTGATATGTCGTGCTACTCACATTTTTCTTTGGCATAACAAGTCCAAGAGCCCATCCGCAGCCTTCTACCTTGGATGTCGCGATGTAATTTTTCTCGGAATCATAGTCCTTAGTAAGAACCACTTCGCTTCCGGGATTTGTGATTATGGAAGTGATACCCGGCATAACACTGCTCACCGCTGTTGCCGTCTCATCACCGGGAAGGTATTCCTGATTTTCATGCATTATGTAATTTCCGCTCGCATCAACAAGAAAACCGTATTCGCCTTTGCTGTACGGAATACTATTGACAACATTTGTTATGTAATCAAGGGTAAAGTCTGCTCCAAGAACACCTGCAAGCTGACCGTTCCTGTAAACAGGAGATGCTATTGTGATACACATACCACCAATAAGCACATCCATGTAAGGATCTGTCACTATTGTTGTTTTTGCTGCCTCTGCAGCCTTATACCAGCCTCTTTGTGTGGGATCGTATCCTTCCGGTGGCTTAGCATTCGGATCCATCTGCAAATGAGTCTTATCTGCCATACCATAATACAGGTTCAGAAGCTCAGGATGCCCCTCAGCCTGTGTGGTGACCATCTTCTGGATATGTTCGATATCGTAAGATTTGTCGGGAAGTGCAGCAAATGCCGCAGCACCTGCACTGTTAAGACCTTTTTCCATCTCAATCCAGCTATTTATCGAATTGGCATACTTATCAGCATTTACCTGAAGCTGATTTTTAAGCTGCCCGGTAAGTTTACTGCCTGATGTTCCGACAATAACTGCCGTGGAAATAACCATCGCCGCAACGACAATGATAATAACAACTAACGTAAGCTTTTCTTTGATAGTACCTTTCATATAAAACAGTTCCTCCTGCCTTTTACAAATAACCGGATTGAGCATCCCCACTCCGATAATCTTTAGTACTTATTATCAGTATTACGTCAATATCCTATTGTTTTATTTTAACATATTTCCACGGAATAAAGTATATTTTTCATATCACCCGATTTTAATAACCAAGCTGCTTGTCAACCGCGTGTTCAAGCGGTTTTCCCTCAGAATACCTGATAAGATCTTCGCAGAACATAGCTACATTGGTATCAAGCGTGTGATCAATCGTAAGATTCCCCGCAACATGCGGTGTTATAAGAAGATTTTTGGTATTCCATAGCGGGCTTCCCTCTGGAATCGGCTCATTTCTAAACACATCAAGCGCCGCACCCGCAAGTTTCCCGCTTTCAAGGCATTCCATCAGAGCATCTTCGTCAATCGCAGAGCCACGTCCGACATTCACAACATATGCATCATCAGGCAGAAGCTCCATTCTCTCTTTTGACAAAATTCCTTCCGTTTCATGGGTTCCGGGCAAGCACATAACAAGTAACCCGGTCTCCCGAAGCACTCCATCGAGCTCATCAATCCTATATATCCTGTCAAAAGAACTCTCACTACATTCACCGCTTCTGCATAAACCAACAACGCTCTTTGGCTCAAACGCTTTTACTCTCCTTGCAAAAGCGCTTCCTATGTCTCCCGTTCCAAGCACCGTGATCCTGCAATCTTTTAATGATTTCTGCAGAAGTCTCTCTCCCCATACACCCGCAATTGATTTCCTGTAGTTCACCTGCATCTGCCTCATCATCATAAGGCTAACCATGATTATATGCTCTGCAATGCTCACACCGTAAGATCCCGCAGAATTGGTAATGATGCAGTCCTCATTGGCGAATACTCCCGGCTTTAAGAGAAAATCAATTCCCGCCGACGGTGAGCAAAACCACTTGATATGTTTGCTTCTTCCGATTATCTTTAAGCCTGTTCCGTACATAACTTCCGCATCGCTGAATTCTTCCGGAACATTATCTTCCGAATCAATAAAACAAACCTTCGCACCTGCTTTGGTTGCGGTTTCCTTTATCTGATCTATGTGCTTTTGCTTTAGTTGGTTGTTGTAGATAATCACCTTCATAACTGCTTCTCCAAACTCTTTTTATTAAAATACACCCTCCGCGCATTTTGATAACAACTCAATACTTTCACCAAAATGATTAAGCATGCATTGTCTCCAATTATCCTCTGAAATATCTTCAGCTTCATCACATTTAAGCGGATACAAATAATCTCTCTCATATGTCGCAGGTCTTCCGTTTGATTCAGCGACACAAGATTTTTTATATTCACGCAAATAATTATTGCCCTCTTTGTCCTTTACAATACTAATCTTACAAATTTCCTTTTCAAACGAATAATTCATATCCGCTTTGCTTTCTTCTTTTATCACTCGTATTGTTTGATAATCCATGATTTCCCCTTCATTTATTGCAAATATCTATTTTCTGTTAACCACATATATTCCGAGACTGACAAGCAAAAGAGCCGCCACATAGCGTATATTCAGCTTATCCCATTCAGCGAGGAAAAAAGCTGACAAAAGTGCTCCGAATATCGGGTTTGAAAATCCGTAGATTGTAACCGACGACACGGGATTATGCTTTAGCAAAATTCCCCATATCGAATATGCAACCGACGAGATCAGCGCCATATATATGATAAGCAAAATGCCGATTGGCTTTGTCAGATGAATCCTGCCACCTGCTGCAAATCCCACTATGATCATGACCAAACCACCGATAAGGAACTGGTATCCACTTAGCGTTACAGGATTCTCTTTTACGGAGTACTCCTTGATAAGTACCGATGAAATTGCATATGAAACTGCCGCAATAAGGATAAATCCCTCGCCGTTAAAAGAAAAGCCGGCGTCTACGCTTCCGCCCGCTAAGCTCACGATGACCACTCCCGCGGTTCCAAGGATGCATCCAATTATCTTTTCTGAAGATAAGCGCTCCTGTTTCCTTACAAAGCACGCAAGTATGATTGCAAAGAAAGTAGTCATCCCGTTGATTATGGACGACTTCACTCCCGACGCATGCGCAAGTCCGATATAAAAGAAAAAGTACTGAAGAATTGTCTGAAAGACACTTAACGTGCAGACCATTTTCCATGATGATTTCTTAGGGAAAAGAACTTTTCTCTGAATGAGACTCCCGAAAATTATTGTCAGCACTCCCGCCAGCAAGAATCTTATTCCCGCAAAAAGAATCTGCGACACGCTGTCCTGTGCCCCAATCTCAAACAGCTCATATCCTGCCTTTATACTTGGAAATGCACTTCCCCACAGCAGACAGCAAAATACCGCCAAGAGGCATACTATAAATTTGTTCTTTAGTAAATTCTCTGATTTCATACTTATCAATTAAGCCAAGCGGCTCATCTATCCTTTTCAAATATCCTTTCGATCAAAGCTTCTTTTCATAGCACAGGAAATCCTGCTCGTACAAGTGGCACTCACCCACCTCGTTGAATCCAAACACCGCATACGAGCGGATTGCCTTTGTATTGTACTTGCCGACAAGAATGTGTATACCGTTACATCCTCGCCTCTTAAGTTCTTCCATGCCATGCTTTAGCATTATCCTTGCAATCCCTTTATTCTGTTCTTCTGGTAGTACCGCAAGTCTAGCAAGTTCTCCCTCGGGCAAAAGAGCTTCATCCCAGCAAGGAAGCCTATTCACTTCCTCATCTTCATCAATCGAAATTGCTGCTTTTATCTTTCCGTCTTCCTTCAAAACAAACAGCCCATCACGCGCAAAATCCGCATCTATCGTCTCATTAGACGGATAATACTCATCCCACGGACAAAGCTCCCTTCCCAGCTGCGCCTTATACAGCGCCATTATCTCCTCACGGTCTTCTTCCGTTGCAAGTACTATGTTATATTCCATTTCTAGTCTATATCCTTTCAGTTAATAAAATGAGTGTAGCAGAATCATCATCAAATGTCTCAAAAAACATCCGATATTTCGCCGACATTATTCCAATGGTCTTTCAATCAATTTCGAATAATGGTATATTTGTTGCATTCAGACTACAAGGAGGAGACATAATGTTAGACAACAAAGGATTTGATTTATGGGCAGACGGATATGACAAAGCTGTAGGTCTTTCAGAAGAAGCAAACTCATACCCTTTTGCCGGATATAAAGATGTACTTGGCGGAATATTCCGTGAAATAATGTCAAAAGAAAATGCCACAGTTTTAGACATAGGATTTGGCACAGGAACTTTGACAACAAAACTTTACGAAAGCGGATGTGAAGTCTACGGACAGGATTTCTCACAAAGAATGATAGAACTGGCAAAAGAAAAAATGCCGAATGCAAATCTGTATCAAGGTGATTTTTCTAAAGGCTTGGTCTCAGAACTAAGTAATTGTAAGTTTGACTACATAATTGGTACTTATTCACTGCACCATTTATCTGATGACCGTAAGGTTTCTTTCTTCACAGAGTTATTAAGTCACTTAAACGAAGGTGGCAAACTGCTGATCGGAGATGTCGTTTTTGAAAAAAGAACCGAACTTGAAAAATGTAAATCCGAATCAGCCGACGCCTGGGACGCCGATGAAATCTACTTCGTCACGGATGAATTAAAAGAATCATTCCCCAATCTATCTTTCGACAGAAAATCATACTGTTCAGGAATAATCACAATTCAAAAGTAATGAATTTATGAAATTTTCCGCAATTACCGGGAAGGTGTACTCAAAGTGCACCTTCTTTTTTCTGATCAAGTGTCAATCAGATCACAATATGCTTCTTAAAAACTCTACAACTCCGATGTCCTGTCTGTTCTCATATTCTTCAAGTTCATCTTTATTGTCTTTTCCAAATGCGAACAGACAATCTATCTCATTATTGTGTGTACTCTCCTTGAAATGCTCAAACGCTGCCAACAACTCATCTGCAGTAAGCTCCGATTGAAGAATAGTCAGAATACCAAATTTCTTTTCATTAGTTATAATATGAGTCTCTCCGACACCTTCAATACTGTTCCTGATCTGAGTTCCAACTTCTTCCTCAAGCTCACGCATCGCTGTAATAAGCGGGTCTAAATGATTGGTCACTTCATCCCTGTCCTCAGGATCCACCGCTCCGCCAATAAACTGTATCTTACCTGTAAATTCTGAACCAACACCGTTAAGCGAGACAATGCACTTTCCGTCACTTGTTTTCAAAAGACATCCCGCATACAAATTCCTGCACGCAAACTGCCCAAGGTCATGCGCCTCGCTATACTTGTAATTGGCATAATCGGAAAGCGCACACTCAAAAACAACATTACCGTCGTTATTCTCCATGTTCAGTACCGAATAAACCGGGCCGTTGAACATTCCCGGATACAGCTTCGTTTGCTCTCTCCAATATGCTGCGATATCCTCCCTTACATCCATAGGCAATTCAAGCATATCATCCTCGCCTTTTATGATCAGTTCTTTTGCCTTAATAATTGTAGCCATCCCCACCTCACCTATTATTAACCTCATCGGTTCTCATATAATTCCTGTTTTGCAAAACAAATTTACGTGACTGACTATGAAAACACGTTTCTATTCACGTATAATTCCCGCGTCGCGCAACCAATTTACGTGAACAGAAACGAAAACATGCTATGATTCACGTATAATCCCTGCGTTGCTCAGCCAATTTACGTGAACAGAAACGAAAACATGCCATGATTCACGTATAATCCCTACGTTGCTCAGACAATTTACGTGAACAGAAACGAAAACATGCTATAATTCACGTATTATTTCTGATTTTCAGAGTAATTTTACGTGAATGATAACGAAAACAAGCAATAGCTCACGTATGATTCCTTTTTTCCAAAAGAATTTTACGTGAATGATAACAAAAACAAGCAATGGTTCACGTATAAATCCTGCAAATCCCAAATCCAACAGGTTACCTTTAGCTTATTTCATTTCTTTTCCTTATCCTTCGCCAGCAGAGTCTTCAATGCCTTTGCCAATTCCTCCGAGGGAACCGCAGAAATTTTCTCAGCGTACTTATTCTGCTTGTACTCTATCTCTTTCAAGTTCTTCTTTTCAGGATTCTTTTTATCCATACTCATCCCTCTTCACTATCGACAGCTTCCGCAGCGTACTCTTCTATCGCTTTCCGCCGGTCTGCCCATGCCTGATAAACGGCTCTTTAATATCCGTACTCAGCAAATCACCGTAAGCACCCACCTTGCGGAATGTATTGCCCATCATCTCAGTGTTTCGGTACCACCTTATAGCATCCATATCAAAATCAGCGTAGAACAGCCCTTCCGCCAATTCATCAACCATGAGAATAGTATTGTCAACACATTTGCCCTCTCCGTCCCAGCAAATCGGGCTATACGCGCATGAACAACCGGCGTTGGTTCCGTTTGGATTCGCCATCGCAACACCAACCATATTTTCATAAGCTCTTGTAGATAGCGCATTTGTCCTCGGAGCCATCGAAACGCAATCATTAGGAACAAGAATTATCTCCGCACCTTTCAGCATCAGTACTCTGGCACTTTCGGGGTATTCCCTGTCATAGCAGATCATTATCCCGATCTTTACTCCGTCGCAATCACAAACCTTGAATTCCTCGCCCGGTTCAAGCACCTTTTCATCCGCAAAATCACAAGTGTGAACCTTTGAATACTTCATAAGTATCTGACCATTTTTATTTATCACAAATGCGCTATTCTGCGGAGATTTTTTCCCCTGGGTAAAAGAAGTAAGAATAATGCCCACCTGATTCTCTTTTGCCGCGTTACATATTTCCTTAATGCGGATATCATCGTCAGCGATGCTCTTCTCATATGTCACAGGCAGATCATAACCGGTCAAAAAACATTCCGGCAAGAGCACAATATCCGCTCCATTAGCCGCAGCTTCCTTGATTGCATCGATTACAGTCTGCACATTTTTATCAATCTCTTCAATTACAGCCCGCTTCTGTAAAATCGCAACTCTGTATCTCATATTCGCACTCAACACTCCACTCCTGCTGCCTTCATTTCCTCAAGTTCCTTAGCATAAAACTTGCTCTGTCTGGCACCAATGGCATCAAGATATAGTTTAACCTTATATCCCTGCTTTACTGCTCTCATTACCGTCTGAAACACACAACACCTGCCGTCCACACCTACCACATTTATGGTATCGACATTCATTTCTTTTAATTTATGAGCAAACTCTTTGTTTGTAAACGCATCCGGAAAGCGCTTAGTAAATATAAGTTCAGATTCAACATGAAGTTCCGAAGCCAGCTCATAGCCATCTATATTTCCAAGAACACCAATATTTCTTATATACACAATTGGTATGCTCTGCTTTTTTGCCTCATCAATCCTTGAATTAGCGGCATCTAAAAGCTCATCCTTATAAAAGCCTATGTATTTTTGCTGAATATCAATTACAAGAAGAATCTCCATCTTCCTCACACTCCCGCAGACCAGCCTTCATGCTTCCTTATTCTTGCATAGATCACATACGAAACAATTACCGTGAAAAGATCAGCTACCGCCTGCGTCCACACGATTCCCGTCATCCCAAACAAGCGATTAAACAAGATCAGGATTGGAATGTTGAACACTATCTGTCGTATCACGGCAAGCCAAAACGATTCTTTGCCGCGCCCGATTGCCTGCGTAAAGTGAACCATCGAAAAGCAAAGAAACATGAGCGGTGTCGCAAAGCATCTCGCTCTAAGAAACTGTGTTCCAAAGCGCACTGTGTCAGGATCTTGGATGAACGCCCTCATGATCACCGGCGCAAAAGCATAATACATGATCACGCTTACAACACCGATCACAAGTCCCACTACTCTGCCGAACCTGAATATACCGTCCATTCTCTTTATGTCACCCGACGAATAGCTGTACGCGATAAGCGGCACCATACCCATGCAGATACCGATTCCGATGTTCAGCGGAAGACGCTCTGCTTTTAGCACGATTCCTATAGCCGCGAGCTCGACATCGCCATACGAAGCTGACAAGCGATTTATCACGATAGTACACAAGTCAAAAAGAAGAACTCCGACAGCGGCAGGAATTCCCACTCCGAATATCGAGGAAAAAGAATCTCTCGAAGGATATTCGCCATATGTATTAATTCTTAAGATTGTTTCTTTTCCCGCTTTGAGATAAGTGACAACAAAGTAGATCGATACCACAATGTTACTGAGCATCGTTGCTATCGCGGCACCCATAACCTGTTTTCCGTCAGGCAAGATCACAAACATAAAAATAGGATCCAATATTGTGTTGAGAACGCCTCCCATGCTAAGACCAAATGAAGCCTTTGAGGAAAGTCCTATACTCCTAAGCATTGACGAGACTGTGCTGCTGAATATAAACGGAGCTCCTCCGATAATTACCACGAAGAACATATACTGCCTTGAATATTCAAGCACGTTGTCACTCGCCCCCAGAAAAACAAGCAGCGGCGTCATTCCTACAAGGCATATAAGCGAGAACAAAAATCCCACTCCCAACGCCATCCGGATGCATGCTGCCGATACTTTCGAAGCCTCATCATCTTTTCCCGCACCTATCAAGCGCGCAATAAGCGTTCCGCCGCCGACTCCAAAGATATTGGAAATGACAATGGTAAGCATATACACAGGTAGCACCAAAGAACACGCCGCCACCATGTACGGATTATTTGTCCTTCCGACAAACCACGTGTCAGCCAAATTGTATACCAGTGCTATAAGCTGGCTCGCAATCGCAGGAAGCGCCATCACTCCGAGCGCATGCGGTATATTATCTTTTTCAAAAAGAAACTTCTTATCTTCCATATTTTCCTGCGCAAAGCGGTGAGCCTAAAACTCACCGCCAATACTCAACCTTTCTTTCGTGCTACTATAAGATATCTGTGAATGGTTCCTTCAACCAATCCCTTTTTATCAATAACATCCTGCATTTTAAGCAATTTGCCAAAACATTTTTCAACCGAAAATCCCGGAAACTCCCATTCAATGATTCGTGCAAACCACACAAACGCGCCTATATCATAGAACTTGATAGGTCTTAAAGCTTCTTCGGCACAGATCACCTCAAAGCCCGCATCCTCGAATTTTTTTCTCTGAACGGACAATTCCAATTCAGGAAAAGGCACCGGAACATCCGGAAGCACCATCTCCACAAGATCCCTGTCATTCCTGGCTCCGACCTGCTCCGTTATAAACACTCCCTCCGGCTTTAGAACTCTGAACGCCTCCACCGGGTCGAAATCCCCGTGTCTGTTTATCATTATGTCAAAAGAGCTGTCGGCAAAAGGAATCTTCGACGCATCATCGCACGCTCTGAAATCAATCCCACGCGGATTAAGACGTTCCTCACATAGTTTTACATTAGGAGCGTATCCTTCGGTCGCTGCCGTATTTTCATACGGATGCCCCAAAGACAGCAAAAACTCTCCTCCACCTGTATCAAAGTCAAGCATCTTCATGTCGGGCAAAAGATACTTCTTAACTATTTTCTCATAGTCCCACGGAAGATCGTTTTCCTCCTCATATCTGTCATTTATATGAGAAAAATCCCAGCCGCGAATATGTGCTATCTTTTCCTCTGCTTCCCACTCTTTTCGTAGTTCATTTATTCTCATCTTATCCATTTCTGCTCCTCATCAAATAATAGTCTTTTTCATTATTTGTTCGGTGCAGCTTCGTGACAGCAAAAAAACTTCCATTAACCTCGGTACAACCTGCTGCCGCATTAAAACTGCACCGAGTAATTGTCTCGCATTTTCATAACCATCTCCGTTATCTCACTCCCACTTTTTCCAAACATCAGGCTGATACCCGATTGTGGACTGCTTTCCGTTACGAACGACAGGCGTTTTAATAACCTGCGGATTCTCTAAGATCTTTTCAAGCTTATCTTCCTCTGCAATATACTTAATCAAAGAAAGTGTGTCCTGATCTTTGCAGTTAGGGTTCAGCATATTTTCGATACCTCCGTTTACCTGAGCAACTGAGGTGAACTCGCCCTTACTCATGCCCTTTTCTTTCATATCGATAAACTGAAACTTTATGCCACGCTCTTTGAAAAAGCGCTCAGCCTTCTTAGTATCATTACATTTCTTAGTTCCAAAAATCTGTATATTCATCTTCTTTTATCCTTATCTGCGAAGTTATGAAAACTTCTTTTTTAACGCAATCTCAGTTGGTATGATCGATCCCACCAATAAAACCAGTTGGAACACAATAAGTGGAACGCAAACATTAGCCAGTGTTTCTTCGCTACTTGTGAAAAGAGGTATCAAAACAATTATCGACGGAATTATCAAAAGCAGCCCTAATCTATTCCACAAACGACCGCAATATTCATTACCAAACTTCCAGGTTTCTGCATTTTTCATGGATCTTTTTGTTCTGTAGCCAAGCATTCCATTGATCTCTTTGGGATAATGTTTCCATAAAAGCCATCCCAGAACTATCATAAGTGCAGGTATAAAACAGTTTGTTGCCATCATAAACCACCAAAACCACATTTTTCCTACCTCCGTAATATTAAATAATAGCCGGGTCAGTCCAACCGCAAGTCAAAAGCTTTTTTGGAATTACCGTCAAAGCCTTTGCTCTCATAGAATCGATGCGCTTCTTCCCGCGCAATCCCGCTCTGTAAAATAGCTTTATAACAATTCTTTTCTTTCGCAAAAAGAATCGCCATGTCTATAACCTTCGAAGCAAGCCCGCGTTTTCTGTAATTTTTATCTGTCACTACATTTTCAATAAAACAGATGCCGCGATTGCCTCTTGTGAGATTAGGTATATATACAACATAACAAGTTGCAACCACCTTGTCATCGTCAATTGCGCCAAAATATCTGATATTGGGATTTTTTTCAATCTCGCGCCACGTGCACAGGCTCTCTTTCATAGAAGATTCATCATCTTCCGGATCTAGCTGCTTATACAATTCAATAAGTGATGGCAGATCACGTTCTGTAAGCTCTCTAAATTCCATTTTTCCTCCCCACAATTGACCTACAAGTTATACATCATAAAATTCCCGTTATGTTTAAATCCATAAGCTGTATATAACTTCACGCCCATATCCGAAGCGGTGATATGGACTGCGCCGCATCCATAGGCTCTTGCCTCTTTTATAACACGATCAAGAAGCTCTTTTGCTATTCCCATGCGCCTATACTCCGGAGCAGTGAACATACTTGAAAGAAGCCCCAGTTTCCCTGACGGGCATGTGAAATACGGCGGCTTTTCAACAAATGACATACCGCTTGTTCCGACTATTTTTTCGCCATCCATAGCAAGCCATGATACAAACGTACCATCCGCCATATGCTTTTGATAGTACTCAAAAAGAGCCGCTTTTAAATCCACACCTGTCGGCACTTCTCTACCTTCCGACTCGTATTCTTCGGTCAATTGTCCGATTCTCATGTCAATAAAAGTTTCCAGCTCAGCTTCTGTAAGTTTTTTATATACTATCTCCATTATGCACGTATAATCCAATCATATTAGAAAAGTGATTGGATTCTTCCTTTCTCCCAGGTTCTCTGGGCTATTTCTAATCCTTTTTTGATATATTTATCTAGGCACTGTGGATCTGTATCTCATTGAATACAGCTTTGACTGGTAG
>JAFZQT010000027.1 GCA_017620235.1 Butyrivibrio sp.
GCAAAAGGATTATCACTTTTAGTTATGGTTGGAATTACATCGGCTAGGTGTTTCTTTACAAACTCTTGCCCGGTTTTAGCAGTTTCTGAATATGGGGATGTATCTTTTCCTTTTGATATCTCTTTTGTTGAATTGGCTGTTTTTTTCGCTTTTGCTGCATTTGTGACTATTTCGACAAAACAATCCGCAAGTTTTTCACTTATGTTGGTTGGGGAAACATCCTGAAATACATCTGAAAATTTGCTGCAAAGATTATCTGCTACTGCATCACCATAATCATCAATGAACTCAATAAACCCCATTTTATCAATATACAAATTGATAACTCTAGCAAATTTTGTTATCTGACTTTTGTTATAAAAATACGCTTTAAAGTTGCTAATATTCTTTTCCTTAACAATCGCTTTCCCCTCATCATTTACTAATTCGATAAACAAGGTTTTGGTAAACACTTCAGCGCTGGAACTACCACTCATAACTGAAAACAACCTATGTGCAAATTCAGAAAAGTTCATCTCTGCCTCCGTAATTCTAACAGTGACTAACCACTACTAACTACTGCAACCAAACAATAACTACTCGTCTACATATACTGACATTATACCGCAGCGAGATAAATAAATCTTATTCCTCGTTGCCTTATATCTCTAATCGCACATATAAGGAGGTGATTCATATGCTCATTTAATAATCAGGCTGAACATTATCAGCCAAGTCTGCCAACTTACAGGCAACAGTAAGTAATCATCGAGATTTGCTGAATGGGTTCGTCCCAAAATTCGCTCAAAACAGCGGATTTCAATGATTACCAATAACCTATATCGGCGCTTGAGCGTGCCGACATCTAACTTGGAAACGGGAGTATTTTCCCTTAACCGGGCATGATGCGCACGCTTTTTTCGTGACTTGCTCCCGTTTCCTCACTAAAACGAAGGAGGAAACGTAAATGTTATCAGAAAACAAATTGAACTTTGAGGTTTTAGACCTCGCAAAAGAGTACAGGGGATCTCTTCCCTACACGGACAGCGTCAAATACGCAGTAGTCTCCTCATTAACTGAAGAAGAGTTATCCGCAATAGAGGAATTACAAAACTTTAAGCCTTTTATAGTAATCTCGCCTGAAGTATATGAAGCAATTTTAGATAGTCACAAAGAAAGTGAGAGGGCTCGCATTGCCGAGATAGCACATCCGTCTGTTCCGCTTGAGTTAGCAGAAACTATTTTTATTGATGAACTCGATGCTCCCCCCATCATATGTGAATCTGGTATAGCACTCGAATTCGTTGTAAATGCAATGATGTCTCTTCCAGATCGTCAAGGCTCAAGGATATACAAAAGATATATCCTCGGTTACACATCAAAGGAAATCAGCACTCTTGAAAATGTAGCCTTGGTTTCAGTATTCGAAAGTCTTCGCGATGCCAAAGAAGCGATGCGTGATGTCTTTGCAGAACTTGGTTTGGGAGGTAATGAGCATGGTTAACTCTCAGATTCAGCGTGGTTCTCTTTATTTGTACAATGCAGGCACAAACAACGGTTCTATCCAGGGTGGTTACTCAAGACCGTGTGTGATCCTGCAAGAGAATAATAGCAAGTCACCTACAACGATCATAGCTCCGCTTACTTCCGTTCTTAAAAAGACCGATATGTATGCCCATGTAGTTCTTGGAAAGCGCTTTGGTCTCCGTGAAAACTCAATGGTATTGCTCGAGCAGATAAGGATTATTAATCAGGATGATCTTGGTCCGTACATCGGCCACATTGATGATCCTCTGATAATAAGACAAATCGATCAGGGCCTTTGTAAGACACTTGGAATTCATTCAAGATCTTGCCATACGTGCTCTTCTTCATCTGAGGAGGTACGCGTATGAATACTAAGACTCCTGTATTAAATGAACGTGATGTTATGTGTCTCTGCCCTGTTTGTCGTGATCAGTATCGTCATCGTGGTTTTCGGGTGGTTCCTAAACGCAATGGTTATAGTGATATCTGTGATTGGTGCAACTACAGGCGCGGTTTTGATTACTATGTCGTTGGATTATTGTCGAGGTAATGCTTATGTATAAGTCAGAAAGATATCAAGTCCCAATCTGGGAAAAGTCCAACCTCTCGCTCGACGAAGCAGCAGCATACTTCAGCATTGGCAAAGACAAGATACGTAAGATTACGGATGATCCGTATTGCGAGTTCGTTCTCTTCGTCGGAGAGAAGCGGCTTATCAAAAGACGACTGATGGAGCAGTGGCTAGAGGGTATGCACTCGATTTAATAGTTCCTGCTTAAAGAATCGCACATTTTTAAAATCAGCACTGCCCTGATACCCTAACAGCAGGTATGCATACTATCTGCTGTTAGGAAAAGGGCTATATAAGAAAGAGGTAATCAAATGGCATATACAAAAAGAAAAGACAGTTCCAGAGCCGTACTCAAAAAAGGCGAACTTCAGAGACCTAACGGAACATACTCATATAGTTGGTATGACTGCAATCATAAGCGTCACTATATTTACGGAAAGACTCTCGAGGAATTACGCTGCAAAGAGAAGGAAGTAGCAAAAAAAGATATTGATGGCCTTAGACCCTCAGGTCGGTACATGACCTTAAACGATATCTACAATATTTGGAAGGAAGTTAAACGTGGTCTCAAACTCAATACTTTTGAGAACTACAAGTACACCTATGAGACTTTCGTTAAGGATTCTCTCGGAAGACAAAAGATCGTACTGATTAAGAAAACAGATGTCCGCCGCTTCTACAATACTATGGTTGATGAGAGAGGCCTATCGTTTGCTATGCTCGATAATATTCAATCGGTCGTTCATCAGTTGTTCGATATGGCTATCGATGACGGATATATCTCAAGTAATCCGGCTGACAGAGTCTTAAAAGAAATCAAAAAGTCTCATTCCTGCCAAACAGAGGAACGGTGTGTTCTTACAAAAGCACAACAGGATTTGTTCTTAAGGTTCCTCAGAGAAAATCCTACATACAGACATTGGTATCCTGTTTTCTCTGTTATGTTAGGCACTGGTCTTCGAGTAGGTGAAATCTCCGGTCTGCGCTGGTGCGACGTAGACCTCGAAAAAGGTTTCATTAGCATCAATCATACCCTGGCCTATTTCTGTCATCGCGATGAAGCATATAAAAAAGGCTGTTACTTCGAGGTGCATTCACCTAAAACCAAGAACTCTGTGAGAAACATCCCTATGTTGGACATCGTTAAAGAATCTCTTAAAGAGCAGAAATCTCTTATGGACGAATCCGGTGCAGAATGCAAAGTAATTATCGACGGTTACTCTGATTTTATCTTCTTAAATAAAGATGGTCTGCCGTTTCAGCAAGGGATCCTTAACAAGGCCCTCAGAAGGATCATAAGAGACTGTAATGATGCTGAATTCGAAAAGGACCCTGAGCCTAATGTGCTCCTTCCTCACTTCTCTTGTCATACACTCAGACACACATTTACAACGAGAGCAATAGAAGCCGGAATGAACGTCAAGGCACTTCAGAATTTTCTTGGTCACAAGGACATTCAGACCACCTTGGGGAGATATGCACATCAGACTGATGATTTGATGTTCAGCTCTATTTTAAGTCTTGAAGATATGTTTGCTGTCCCAAAGATATAAACAAATCTAAGAAGGGAGATTACTGCTATGAATGAAGAGAGCTATATAATGCGAACGAAAAAAGAAGTGCCTATTTGGGAAAAAGCTCTTCTCACACTTAACGAGGCTTCTGCTTATACAGGTATAGGAATCAATAGGCTTCGCATTATTGCTAGTCACCCTCATAACAACCTTGTCATTTGGGTAGGTTCAAAGAGGATGATTAAGAGGAAAAAGCTCGAAGAGTACCTAGACAAGACCTATTCAATATAACTCCGAGAAGTTTGTGCGGTTATCTCTCAACAGAGGTAATCGCACTATTTCGGATTATTAAACCGGAGAGGGATTATGAATTACAAAAAACGATTTGATAAAGATCACCGTGTACTTCAAAAAAGAGAAAGCCAACGGCGCGACGGTACATACACATATAGATGGACTGATATATTCGGTAAGCGACACTCTATTTATGCCAGCACTCTTGAAGATCTTAGAATCAAAGAGCAGAAAGTAGAACTAAGAAGGCTTGAAGGTATAAGAGAACCCCCTGCTGATCTTACTGTAGAACGCTTATATGATACATGGATAAAGCTTAAACGCGGTATCCGAGCAACTACACATTCCGGATACATCTTTGTATTTGATTCTCTAATAAGACCTTATTTGGGAAAGAAACGAGTAACACTTGTAAAGAGATCTGATGTTCGTGCTTTCTATATAAGCCTTCTCGAAAGCAGAGGTTTAGCAATTACTACAGTAGAGAATGTTCACAACGTCTTACAGCAAGTTTTTCAATATGCTGTTGATGATGACATATTAAGGAAGAATCCGTGCAATAATGTGCTGAAGGAAATCAAGGCCTCTTATTGTGACATAAAAAGAGTTAAAAAGGACGCTCTCACGTTAAAACAAGAAATAAACTTTCTTAAGTATCTTCACGATAGCGAAAGATACTGTCATTGGTATCCGGCATTCTTTATAATGGCGAATACAGGTTTAAGAGTCGGCGAATTTACTGGACTTCGCTGGCAAGACGTAGATCTTGAAAACGGTGTGATAGATGTTAATCATACACTTGTGTATTTTCGACATAACAATGAGGGTCGGAGTCGATACGCAATCCAAACACCTAAAACCGAAAACGGAATACGTAAAGTCTTAATGACTGCAGCTGTAATACAAGCTTTCAGAATGGAAAAGAAATACCAGGATCTTGCAGGTATAAAAAGCATTGATGAAATAGACGGATATGAGGATTTTGTTTTCATAAATATAAAGGGACATGTTCAAAACCAAGGTGCACTCAATAAGGCAATCAAAAGAGTTGTTTTGGAATATAATCTTCTGCTTGCTGAATCTGGGAATAACAACCCTGAGGATTATCTCCCTCACTTCTCCTGTCATATATTAAGACACACCTATGCGACCAGAGCCATAGAGTCTGGTGTGATGCCCATTTGGCTTCAACACCAACTTGGACATTCTGAAATACAAACGACACTTGATATCTATGTAACGCCGACCGAAGAACTAAAAAATAAGGAGATGAAATCGTTTGAGAAATATATGATATCCGCACTTTCTTTTACGGACGAAGACTTCTTAGAGTAATCTGTAGAATGCGTTTTAGTTGACGTATTTTTCAATAATTTGTATTATCAAATTATCGTACGGAAAATCTCTCAATGCATATCATTTCACGGAGGAATTATTAATGGCAGAAGAGAAAAAGAAAGAAATCGTTGCAAAGGTCGATGAAGTAAAAAAGGAAGTAAAAGCTGGAGCAAAGAAAGTAGCTAAAAAGGCTGCTGCAAAGAAAGCCCCTGCAGCAAAGAAGGCTTCGGCTAAAAAGACAGCACCTGCTAAGAAAGCTGCTCCTGCAAAGAAAGCATCTGCTAAGAAACCCGCTGCAAAGAAAGTTCCCGCTAAAAAGCCTGCAGCTAAGAAGACAGTAACAGCCAAGAAGGCTACTGCTAAGAAACCTGTAGCAAAAAAGGCTCCTGCTAAGAAAGCAGCAGTTAAGAAACTTGGTAAACTTATTCTTGAAATCGATGGTAAGCAGATCGATATCAAGGCAATCGAGAAAAAGGCCGCAAAATTGGGTGGTGATGTTTATATCGTTGCTGCTGAGAAGAAACTCTTTAATGCAGATGGCAAGTCAGTGAACCTTTTCTAATATCCAAAATGAGTCATTAATGATCGCGGCCGTGGGATGCACATCCTGCGGTCGTTTTCATTTCTACTAAATATAACCGATAGGTCAAAAACTTAACCGACAGGATATAGTATTTCTATCCAACATAACTTATCATTTGACAGGATGACCTACTTACGGAGGTAATAGTTTTGAATAGCTTTTTAGATGATTTCATAAATCAGTCATTAAACGATGAATACTCCCTCGAAAAAGCACTTGCTCATTTTATATTCAGAGAAATCGTTGAGGATATTCATGCTGACAACAGAATAACGGACGAGGAAATGGAACAACTCAACCGA
>JAFZQT010000028.1 GCA_017620235.1 Butyrivibrio sp.
AATATATGATAACCGTGATTCAAATAATAATCAAATGATATAGTGATAAAAATTTAATAAAGCAATGAATAATAATACTTAGATATAAATAGATTTTTTGTTAAAAAAAATGTATAATACGAGTAATACTAAGGGGAAGGGGGCGTCTATGGATTTTATATCTACACCGGCCGGTTATTGGCTGATAATCACTGTTGCCTTTGCACTAATTGAACTGGCTACTGTCGGACTAGTGACCATATGGTTTGCGGCAGGAAGCTTTGTTGCGTTGATACTTGCAATATTGGGTGTAGGTATCCCGCTTCAGATTGCTGTTTTTGTGCTTGTTTCGGTCATATGTATTGCAGCGGTGAGACCTCTTGCAGCCAAACATTTCAATAACAATCTTACTAAGACCAATATCGATTCTGTTATCGGCAAGAAACTTATCGTAAAGACTACGATCGATAACATGAAGGATAGCGGCAAAGTTGAGATGGAAGGCTCAATCTGGCTTGCAAGATCGACGGATGACGACATTATCATTCCGGAAGGAGAGGAAGTTGTCGTTGAGAAAATAGTCGGAAATAAGCTGATGGTTAAAAAAGTAATTGATTAAAGTTAAGGAGAGGACATAATTATGGCTTTAGTATCTATTGTGATCGTACTTGTGATAATTTTGCTTGCAGCAAATATCAGGATCGTGCCTCAGGCACACTCATTTATCGTTGAGAGACTCGGAGCTTACAAGGAGACTTGGGATGTAGGTCTTCACATCAAAGTTCCGTTTATTGACAGAGTGGCAAGACAGGTTGACCTCAAGGAGCAGTATTGCGACTTCCCGCCTCAGCCGGTTATCACTCAGGATAATGTAACAATGCAGATCGATTCTATCGTATTCTTTAGAATTTCAGATCCCATGGCTTTTGCATACGGCGTAAGAAATCCTATCGGAGCTATTGAGAACCTTACAGCTACAACACTTCGTAACGTTATCGGATCACTTACACTTGATGAGACACTTACATCAAGAGATCAGATCAATGCTCAGATGCAGGATGCGCTTGATATCGCAACAGATCCTTGGGGAATCAAGATCACAAGAGTTGAGCTTAAGAACATCAATCCTCCCGAGCAGATCCGTGATGCTATGGAGAAGCAGATGAAGGCTGAGCGTGAAAAGAGAGAGAAGATTCTTTTCGCAGAAGGTGAGAAGCAGTCACAGATCACGGTTGCAGAAGGTGAGAAGCAGAGTAAGATTCTTCAGGCTGAAGCTGATAAGCAGGCTACAATCCTTAGAGCTGAAGCTGAGAGAGAAAAGAGAATCCGTGAGGCAGAAGGTCAGGCTGAGGCTATTAAGAATATTCAGCAGGCTAATGCAGAAGGTATCAAGATGCTCAAGGAAGCAGGAGCAGATGAGTCTGTTCTTACACTTAAGAGTCTTGAGGCGTTCGAGAAGGCTGCTGACGGACAGGCAACCAAGATAATCGTTCCTTCAAGTATTCAGGGTGTTGCAGGACTTGCAGGATCATTAAAAGAAATCGTTAAAGGATGACTTTAATCTTATATGATGGATATAGCGGTATTTGCCGACATTCACGGCAATCATTCTGCGTTACAGGCTTGTATAGATTATGCTATGGGGAGGGGAATTACGAATTTCCTGCTTTTGGGGGATTACGTCACTGATTGCCCGTATCCTCAGAAGACAATGGAGCTTATCTACGTCCTCAAGCAGTATTTCAATACCTGCATAATACGCGGAAACAGAGAAGAGTATCTACTTAACTACAAAAAGTTGGGCGGCGAAGGCTGGAAAGCAGGATCTTCAAGCGGAAGTCTTCTCTACACATACGAGAATCTTACGGACAAAGATTTTGACTTTTTTGCTTCGCTTCCCAATCAGGGAATATATGAGATGCCGGGAATGCCGAAATTTGAGTATTGTCACGGCTCGCCTGAGAATACCAGTGAGGTGCTCATCAGGGAAAAGAGAAATACGAAGAGGATTCTGGCACATATGAATTCGCCGCTTCTTCTTCACGGCCACGTGCATATTCAGGATACCTATGTTTACAGAGGGAAAAAAGCTGTTGGCCCCGGTTCGATCGGTATTCCGTGGTTTCATGGTGGAAAGACGCAGTTCTGTATACTTCATGGAAACGGGAAGACATGGGAAGAAGAGCTTATTCAGCTTGAATATGACAGAAAAGAGATCTTAAAGGAATTTAAGGAATCAGGTCTTTGCAATATTGCGCCTGCCTGGGCGGCACTTTCGATGCATACGATCAGAACGGGAGTAGACCTTAATGAAACAGTTCTGCTCCGCGCCATGCGATTGTGCGAACAGGAGCGCGGAGCAGTTAAATGGCCGGATATACCGGAAAAATACTGGGCAATAGCTCTCAAAGAGAACTATATCGATCTTTCGGGAAAAGAAATCCCACATAAAACTTGATCATGTTGTTGTATCAATTGATACTGATGTGTCGGCGGCAGTAGTTTTACTGCCGTCTTTTTCATATTGTTTAAGCTGGTTATCAAGCCAGGAAGATTTAAATTTCTCGTATTTATCTGAGGTAACTTTGTTTGTATCTTTTGTTGTTGATGTAGAAGTTACCTTCTTGGAATCAGTTGTCTTATCGGGATCAGATACGGAAACGTTTGCCGTGCTTCCCGTCTCACGATATGCATTAAGTGCAGCCTGATTACCTACTTTTTTTACATATGATTTCATAAGCGACCCGTAAGAGCCGTTTTTTATGCTGGCATAATCCGAGATAAGATTGCTCATATCGGACATGTAATTGTATGAGCCAGAAAGACTATTAAATATATTTGTGCTCATAACATCGCCCTCCTTGCATGCACATTACATCCATAAATTCAAAACATCCGTGTTTTGAAAACGACATTTTCTTAACAGTATTATGTATTATAAGCGGCCGGTATGCAATTGATTTATTATTAAAAGATTATGAAATAAATATATTTAGCGAATCGCAGAATATTGCGAGAATAGGGCTCTCATGGTAGAATGTTAATAGAGAATTTATATAATTAATATTCTGATAACGTAACAAACGAAAAAGCAAAAAAAGACAAAAGGAAAATTTTTTTATTAATGACAAGAGAAGAGAGAACACGGCATGCACATGCGATAAGTGACAGGTATGTACCATGGATCAGTCCTGATGACACTGAAACTATGAAGGAGATAAAGAATCTTCCGATCCAGGATATTATAACGATACATTCTAATGCGCGCTTTGCGATTGAGAAGGGGATGTTTGTAGGTATAAGTAAGGATGCCCTAAGGAAGAAAGACTCATATGCGATAAGATTTAATCAGGCGGTAGAAGCGATCAAGAAGATCATAATAGAAAGGCTTAGGACAGCGGATCGGCTATGGACGGTCACCGACAGGATAACACATTCGCCTTTTATCGACGACGGAAACAGGGCATGGGTATTTACGGAAAGAGAGTATGCCGATGAATGTGTGGGTCATTTCATGAAGCAATTTAGAACAACGTTTGAAGTGACAGAAATTCCACACTCCGATCTGTTCAGATTTTTCGGAATCTCGGCTTATATGCGCGGAGTAGAGACCTTTCAGGTAGATATTCTGGCATATTCCGCTATATCGATCAAGAGCGAAGAAATAATCCCGGCACCTGATTTCAGCAAGACGCCGGCGATAAACCGCCCCGTTATGAATCCGGATTTTTTCCGCGCGGTGGCAAAGTTCCAGGAGGAGCGCCTTTACAGTGCAGATTATAAAGGGAAAAAAGAAATGCTCAAATCGCTTGAAGAGGATATGGTCAAGGCTTTCCGCGGTGCAACATTCCTTGTTCCCGTCAAAGGCATGGATCAGATCTCCAAGAAGATTGATGCAAAGGGCTCTGTAAAGAAAGGGACAAAGATATCTATTCCCTGCCTTTCAAAAGGAACCGGCAAAGACGAAACAAATGCAACGCCGGTATTTACAGACTGGGATGAGTTCAATAAAGTCTATTCGCAGGAAGAATGGGGCGGATGGATTTGGAAAGCGTCAGATCTTTCGGGAGCTCCCGAGGACATGATAGTTGTAAATGCGGGTTCGCTCGGCTTTGAGATGTCCAAGGGCATGATACGAAAGATGCTTGGAAAAAGAAAATTCTTTTAGAATATTAAGATATTTGAGGAAGCAATCATCGAGGTTGTTTCCTCTTTTTTTAACACTGAATAAACAACTGTCTTGTCAGTAGACTTTACATGTGGTAGACTGTGAAAAATAAAACATGAACTTGGGAAAAGGTGAACTATGATAAACGAAGTTATAGAGGAAATTCAGAGATTAAAGCAGGAAAAGAATGCGGTGATCCTGGCTCACTACTATGTGAACGACTGGGTGCAGGAGATTGCTGACTATGTCGGAGACAGTTATTATCTGGCAAAAGTGGCAGTGGATCTTAAAGAGAGCACGATAGTTTTTGCAGGAGTCAGCTTTATGGGTGAGTCGGCTAAGATTCTTAATCCCGAAAAGACAGTGCTTATGCCGGATATGCAGGCAGATTGCCCGATGGCGCATATGGCGGATGTAAAGAGAATTGAGCAGGTCAGAAAAGAGTACGATGATGTTGCCGTTGTCTGCTACATCAATTCAACGGCAGAGCTTAAGACACATTCAGATGTGTGTGTTACTTCTTCAAACGCTCTGAAGATCGTAAAGTCTCTTCCAAACAAAAATATATTCTTTATACCTGATGAGAATCTTGGAAGATATATTGCAACAAAGGTTCCTGAAAAGAACTTTATTTTTAATGACGGCTTTTGCCACGTTCACAAAGGTGTGACGGTTGCAGGTCTCAAGGCTGCAAAAAAAGCTCATCCCGGCGCTGAGGTACTTGCTCATCCGGAATGTACTTTGGAGACACTTGAGCTTGCGGATTACATCGGAAGTACGGCAGGAATCATAGATTATGCCGGAAAATCCGACAGTAAGGAGTTCATCATTGCAACAGAACTTGGTGTGCTCTATCAGTTGGAGACGAACAATCCCGGAAAGAAGTTCTATTCGGCAGGTAGTACCCAGACTTGTCCCAATATGAAAAAAGTGACTTTGGAGAAAGTCAGAGATTGTTTAAGGGACAATACGGGAGTAGTTGAAGTAAGTGACGAGAAGAGGACAGAAGCATTAAAGCCTCTTTCGAGAATGTTGGAGCTGGCAAAATAATGAAAAAGAAATATGATGTTGTGATCGTAGGTACAGGTGCCGCAGGTCTTTTCTGTGCACTTAGTTTACCGAAGGATAAAAAGATTCTTTGTATTTCAAAAGATGCCCTTGACGGAAGCGACAGCTTTCTGGCTCAGGGCGGAATATGCATGCTAAGAGACGATAATGACTACGATTCTTATTTTGAGGACACCATGAGGGCAGGTCACTATGAGAATCGAAAAGAGTCCGTTGAGATCATGATAAAGAGCTCTCAGCAGATAATCCATGATCTTGAAGGCTATGGCGTGGAGTTCGAGAAAAAAGACGGAGAATTCGTATTTACGAAAGAGGGAGCTCATTCGAACAACAGAATTCTTTTCCATGCGGATGTCACCGGAAGGGAGATTACCGGTAAACTTCTTGCCAGAGCACAGGAGAGTGAGAACATCACTTTGATGGATTACACTACGATGGTAGACTGGGTATGCAGAGACAACGTTTGCTATGGTATCGTAGTTGTGGACAAAGACGGAAATACAGAAGCTATTGAAGCAGACATAACTGTTCTTGCCTGCGGAGGATTGGGTGGAGTTTATCGTCATTCAACGAACTTTCGCCATATTGCGGGAGATGCGCTTGCGCTTGCTCTGTACCACAATGTGCGTCTGGAAAACTGCGATTATGTGCAGATTCATCCGACTACTCTTTTTACAAGACAAAGTGGCAGAAGTTTCCTGATATCAGAATCTGTAAGAGGAGAGGGAGCGGTCCTTCGTGACAAAAACGGAGAGCGCTTCGTGGATGAGCTTCAGCCAAGGGACGTGGTCAGCAAAGCGATATTTGCCAAGATGAAAGAGCAGGGCACAGAGCACGTGTGGCTTGATTTTTCACCGATTCCCAAAGAGAAGATACTTAATCATTTTCCTAACATATATAAGCACTGTCTGGAAGCGGGATTTAATCCGCTTGAGACGTGGGTGCCTGTTGTACCCGCGCAGCACTACTTCATGGGAGGCATATTTGTAGACAGGGATTCCAAGACAACCATGGAGCAGCTCTACGCAGTCGGAGAGACAAGCTGTAACGGTGTCCACGGAAGAAACCGCCTGGCGAGCAATTCTCTTTTGGAGAGCCTTGTGTTTGCAAAGCGCGCTGCGGCAGATATTATTACAAAAAAAGAATTCAAGAAGGCAAAAGATTTTGACAATCTGGTCAACCTCGACAATTATGAGGATTTGCCCGCTATCATGGAAAAATATCACGCGATGGTAGTTGAAGAAATAAAAGAAGAAGCCAGATTACGTTCTTTAAAAGAGGAGGCAGTATAAATGAACGATATAACTATGAAATTAAATGCGGATGAGCTTATAAAGATGGCTCTCAGAGAAGATATTTCAAGCGAGGATGTAAGTACAAACGCAGTTATGCCTGAGGCTAAGGCGGGATGCGTAGAGCTTATCGCAAAGCAGGATGGAATCATCTGCGGTATGGATGTTTATGAGAGAGTATTCAAGCTCCTTGATGAGAATACAGTTGTAGAGAAATATGTTAAAGACGGTGATGAAGTGAAAAAGGGTAAGCTCATGGCAATGGTAAAGGGTGATATCAGAGTTCTTTTATCAGGAGAGAGAGTTGCTCTTAATTACCTTCAGAGAATGAGCGGAATTGCTACATATACACATGAGGTTGTAGCTCTTTTGGCAAACAGTAAGACTGTTCTTCTCGACACCAGAAAGACAACACCCAATATGAGAATCTTTGAGAAATACGCGGTAAAATGCGGAGGTGCTCAGAATCACAGATATAATCTTTCTGACGGAATTCTTTTAAAGGACAATCACATCGGTGCGGCAGGTTCTGTAACGAAAGCTGTCCAGATGGCTAAGGAATATGCTCCTTTTGTAAGAAAGATCGAAATTGAGACAGAGACACTTGATCAGGTAAAAGAGGCTGCAGATGCAGGTGCTGACATCATTATGCTCGATAATATGGATCCAAAGACAATGAAGGTAGCCGTAAAGATCATTGCAGGTCGTGCAAAAACAGAGTGTTCGGGAAATGTTACAAAAGAAAATATTTTGAATATTATCGATAGTGGAGTAGACTATATATCAAGCGGTGCTCTTACATATGCGGCACCGATACTGGATATTTCAATGAAGAATTTGCATGCAATATAGGAGGTTTTATGGATGGACAGGCTAGAAGAAATAAAATAATAGATATAGTAAAAAAGTCCGACAAGCCTGTGTCCGGTACATTTTTGGCTGAACAGCTTGGTGTCAGCCGTCAGGTTGTGGTCACAGATATTGCTCTTATCAGGGCAAACGGTGTAAATATAATATCCACCAATCGCGGTTATATCATAAATTCTGAGAGTGGAAGCTGTAAAAGGATAATAAAGAGTCGTCACACGGATGAGCAGATCCTTGATGAATTATTTACAATAGTTGATAACGGAGGATGTGCGGAGAATACCATTATAAATCATAGATATTACAATAGGTTGGAAGCACCTCTCAATGTCAGCTCTCGTCGTGAAGCCAAAAAATTTATGGAAGCGATCGAATCCGGCAAGTCAAAGACTTTAAGTTCTGCTACCAGTGGATACCATTATCACGTTATCAGTGCTGACGATGAAGCAACATTAGATATCATCGAAGAAGAGTTAAAAGCTAAAGGATATTGGTTGCCGCTTGATGATTGGATAATACAGTCTAAGTAAAGTAAAGGGCGCTATGGCATAAAATTGCCGTAGCGCCTTATTTATTGTGCTTGGTATCTGAACTCTCATCTTCAGCATCATTCGTAAGAAGAGTATTCTTCATGTAAGAATAGTTAATAAGTCTTTCTGCATACTGTTCTGCGATGTTGTATGCGAAAGATATCTTGCGAATGTTTGAATCAATATCGTGAAGCGTTATATTTACTTTTGCCGCCATCATCTTTACATAACTTTTGTTGGCGGGATCAAGATCCATTTCTTCGAATTTGGCTAAGAGCTGTTTGATCTCTTCTTTGCAATTCTCCAATTCTTTTTTATGGGCTATAAGTTCATTATTGATAAAAATAATCTTTGTTTCCATAGCTTTATTCCTAATCTTATGAGACTTGTTTTTTATAAGTTTGTAAAATATATGTTAATAAAAAGATTATAAATAATTTTTCCAAATGTTGCAAGTGTTAGGGGGATAAAATTAGCTATTTCGACTGAAATATACAAAATATAAGGGCGATGCACCGCGCGAAATATAAGAGATTGATTAAAAGCGGCAGTTATGATAAAATTAACATACACAAAAACGGGGCAAACATATAGCAATATATGGGCGCAAAGTCGTAAATCTTTTATATTTGTACAAAGAGATGGTTTGACTGCAAAAAATAACGGAGTAATCGGTTATCTTTGCGGTCATTTTTTTGGAATTAAGAAAGGGAGTTGGTAGTTATGAAAAAGAGAATGTTGACATGTCTGATGGCAACCATGCTGATGTTTTCGCTTGTCGGATGTGACGGGGTACCTGATATAGAGCAGATTTCTGATATAAAGGAAATGATTGAATCGGAGTTTTCAGATGAATCCGAGATTGATCTTGAAGAATTGTTTAGTGAGAGCTCTGAAGGAGACTCATCCGACGAAGCTACAGACGAGGATTCGGCAGCAGAGGCTACTTCCGAAGAGCCTGCGCTTCCGGACAGTTCTTTTGAATATAATGGAAAAGTTGCTTCTATAAATGATGATATAGAAACAATACTTGGCGTTATCAGTACAGAGGAGAATCAGACAGGGGATACTTCGGGAAATATTTACTATATAGATACGGATAGAATGGTTCTTTTCACAGAGGAGATCGATGGGGTAAAGACTCCGGCACAGCTTACGGTTCATGATGAGAACCTGAAGACATCCAAGGGAATATCTGTTGGCAGCACCGAGGAAGAAGTAAAAGCAGCTTACGGTGAGCCTGCAAGTGAAGCAATTGAGGGAAGTCATATTTTGAATTATGAATTCGGAGATTGTGGTATCACATTTGCTCTGGAAGATAAGGTTGTTGCGATAACGTATTTTAAGCCTTTGCAATAGATTTTTTAAAAGCATACTTCCCAGCCTCTGATAGGGAGATCGCAGTTGCGTTCTTACTGTTAGGGACTGGGAATTTCTATGTTCAAATGACGCAAACGAGAGAAAAAAAGAGAATACTAAAGAAATAAAGAGTATAATACAGATAATATATTATATCCACGTTTGCACATACAAAGCGAAGTCACTAATATATGTTCTTAGAGGTTAGCACTCAATCGAAATGAGTGCTAACAATTAAAAAAGATTATTCAAACGATTATATAAAGGAGGCATTTGTAATGAAATTACAACCACTTGCAGACAGAGTTGTATTAAAGCAGCTTGAAGCAGAAGAGACAACAAAATCAGGAATCGTACTTCCCGGAGCAGAGAAGGAGAAGCCTCAGCAGGCAGAAGTTATCGCTGTTGGACCCGGCGGAGTAGTTGACGGAAAAGAAGTTACTATGCAGGTTAAGAAGGGTGACAATGTCATTTATTCAAAATATGCCGGAACAGAAGTTAAGCTTGATGACGTAACATACATCATTGTTAAGCAGAACGATATTCTTGCAATTATCAAGTAATATATTTTGAAAAGATAGAATCTAATTATTCGGAGGAAAAATAAATGGCTAAGACAATTAAATACGGCGCAGACGCCCGCACAGCTATGGTGGAAGGCGTTAATAAGCTTGCAGATACAGTAAGAGTAACAATTGGACCTAAGGGAAGAAACGTAGTTCTCGATAAGTCATACGGTGCACCTACAATCACAAACGACGGTGTTACTATTGCAAAAGAGATCGAGCTTGAGGATGCTTATGAAAACATGGGCGCTCAGCTTGTAAAAGAAGTTGCTACAAAGACTAACGACGTAGCAGGTGACGGAACAACAACAGCTACAGTTCTTGCACAGGCAATGATCAATGAAGGTGTTAAGAACCTCGCTGCAGGTGCTAACCCTATCGTGCTCAGAAAAGGTATGAAGAAGGCTACAGAGTGCGCAGTAGAAGCTATTGGAAAGATGGCTACAAAGGTTAAGGGCAAGGATCAGATCATGAGAGTTGCCGCTGTTTCATCAGGTGATGATGAAGTAGGACAGATGATCGCTGACGCTATGGAGAAGGTTTCAAACGACGGCGTTATCACGATTGAAGAGTCCAAGACAATGCAGACTGAGCTTGACCTCGTAGAAGGAATGCAGTTCGACAGAGGATATATCTCAGCTTACATGGCAACAGATATGGACAAGATGGAAGCTAATCTCGACGATCCTTTCATCCTTATCACAGATAAGAAGATCTCAAGCATTCAGGATATCCTTCCTCTTCTTGAGCAGAT
>JAFZQT010000029.1 GCA_017620235.1 Butyrivibrio sp.
TAAGGATATTGATAACTTCAAGATTATGGCGCTTTCCAACCTCAAAGTCGTTAGGGTCGTGAGCGGGTGTGATCTTAACTACACCTGTACCGAATTCCATATCTACATAAGAATCTTCTACGATAGGAAGCTCTCTGTTCACGATAGGAAGAAGTACCTTCTTGCCCTTGAAGCTCTTATATCTGTCATCATCGGGATTAACCGCAACAGCTGTATCACCGAGCATTGTCTCGGGACGTGTTGTTGCAAACTCGATGAACTCAGTCTTTGAAACAGTACCGTCAACATCGATAACAGGATACTTGATGTGCCAAAGATGTCCTGCCTGCTCCTCGTACTCTACCTCAGCATCAGAGATTGATGTCTTACAGATAGGGCACCAGTTTACGATACGGCTTCCTTTATATATGTAGCCTTTGTTGTACATCTTAACAAAGACTTCGTTGACAGCTTCATTACAACCATCATCCATTGTGAAACGCTCTCTGTCCCAGTCACATGAAGAACCGAGCTTTTTGAGCTGGGAAATGATGGTTCCGCCGTACTCTTTTTTCCACTGCCATGCTCTCTCAAGGAACTTTTCTCTGCCAAGATCTCTCTTGTCGATTCCCTCAGCCTTAAGAGCGTCGATGATCTTAACCTCTGTCGCAATACTCGCATGGTCTGTTCCGGGCTGCCAAAGTGCATTATATCCCTGCATTCTCTTATAACGAATGAGAATATCCTGCATTGTATTATCAAGGGCATGTCCCATGTGGAGCTTACCTGTGATATTTGGGGGCGGAATCACGATAGTAAACGGTGTTTTGTTCTTATCCACCTCAGCATGAAAATATTTCTTTTCCTCCCACTTAGAGTAAAGACGACCTTCGATACCCTTGGGATCATAGGTCTTGGCAAGTTCTTTGTTCATAGCTGTCTCCTTCTTTAATAATCTATTGAGCAAGTAAATAGGTGTGGGATATGTACTAAACTCGAAAAAACCTCGTTAAGTACATCCCCATGGCTCGCACTAGCTTCGAAAATACCTCAGCAAGTGCTCTGCTCAAATAAAAAATCCTCAACAGTGCGAAACTGTTAAGGACGTTAATAACGTGGTACCACCTTAATTCACAGAGCACGAGCTCTGCCTCTATTAAGCAATCCTTTAACGCAGATGACGCGGGGACACTTCTGGGAACAATTTTACTCCGTTTCCTTTCTTGGTGCCCGGTTCAGAAGCTACCTTCCACATATCGCAAGCCTGTATCCTCTCAGCGCGGGACTCCGCAGATACATTCTCTTTAGACTGCAAAATATATGTACTCCTCTTCCTCATAACCTTTGAAATATTGTTTGAATTTTAGCTTATCAAATAGAACACAGCTTTGTCAACTTTGTTTGCTTATAGAATAATACATGATATATTATTCTGTGAGAATTTTTTTACATAAATGTTTTGTTTTGAAGCAACATTGTTTCACAAAGGAGAGTTTAGTTGTATGTTTAAAAAAAGATTGTTACCTTTATTATTCAGCTTGTTGTTCATCTCAGGCTGCACTCCGCTCCTCAACCCTGACATTGCTACACAGAGCATATCGGTAGAGGATGATGATGAGCTCGATGAGCTTTTGGCTGAGACTGAAGCTTCTAAGGAAGAATCTACAGAAGCTGCTACCGAAGCAACAACCGAAGATTCCGGTGCTGCTGCAAGTGCATCTTCAGAGCCGTCACAGGACTCAGCTTCCGCAGAAAACAGCACAGCATCTACTGCTTCTGCATCTCAGGCAGCTCCTGCACAGGATAATGCTATACCTTCCACTGCTAAAGCCGGACAAGCCACTGCAACTCCAGCACCTGAACAGGCTACTGCAACGCCCACTCCTGCTACGCCTTCACAGGCTACCGCTACACCTGCACCTGCCGCAACAACGCAGGAAACTCCTGCTACCACTCCCGTTCAGAGAAATCTCGGGAACTGCGGAAAAGCATATGAAAAGGCAGCCAAAGATTTTAATGCAAATTATAACAATTACAAATATGACCTGATCTACAGTGACGACGACAACACTCCGGAGCTCGTTATCGATACCGGTAAAAAAGTCACTGTATATACTTTTGCAAGCGGCAAAGCTCGCTGTATTGTAAGAAATGAAAATAATGCCAAATGGAAATACGGCACAACATCTTTTTGCTATGCTCCAAAAAAAGCTCTGTTCTTTGAAAACACAAATAACTGGTTCGGATGTTTCATGGAAGACAGGGGAGTCGGAGACGGATCGATGCTTTGCACCTATTCCATCACCAATATGAACATTTATCCCAAAGTCAGCGAAGTTGTCCCTTCAGAAGGTTCAGAAACCAGCGATCCGTCTAAGCCTGCAGAATACAGTGGACCAAATAGCTCTTCACAATCCGCAGAGCAAACACAAAATAAAGTCATGGAACTTATAAACTATGACTGGCAGAGAGTTCAAGGCACAATGGACTATAATACCCTTCTTGCAAAACTTGAAGAGCTGGGAGTTTAACTTGTTTTACTAAATAACAAAAGCTTAGCATGCACGCATGTTAAGCTTTTTCTTTTATAATCATTTATCCATCAAACAAACTTTTTCCTAAGCTCTGACAAAAAATACAACGCCTTCCCCATGATCGGATTATATTCCGCACCGAATATACTCTTGTCTCTGTCAAGCATCTCGATACTTTTCATTTCTTCATCGCTTAATTCAAAATCAAATACATCAAAATTCTGTTCCATACGTTCTATATGTGTAGACTTCGGAATAAGTATTATATCCGATTGAAGCATGAAACGAAGTGCAACCTGAGCCACACTCTTGCCATATTTTTTTCCAATAGATGTAAGTAAAGGATTTCTAAAGAATCCGTTTTCTCCTTCGGCAAAAGGTGCCCACGACATATGCTTTACTCCAAGCCTGTTCATCAGTTCATGAAGTTCCTTCTGCTGAAAAAATACATGGGTCTCAACCTGATTGACCATAGGCTTAATCTCTGCAAAATCATAAAGCTTCTTAAATAATTTGGGATTAAAACTGGAAACTCCGATAGCACGCGCTTTTCCTTCTCTATAAGCATCTTCCATCGCACGGTAACTTCCGTAATAATCGCCCACCGGCTTATGTATAAGAAGTAGATCAACATAAGAGGTCTTTAGCTTAGCCAACGACTCATCAATAGAAGCCTTGGTCTTCTTATAGCCGTCATTTGTAAACCACACCTTTGTTACTATAAAAAAATCTTCACGTAGAATACCACTCTTTTGTATTGCATTTCCGACTGCCGCTTCATTATTATAATATTGCGCAGTATCTATCAATCGATTCCCTACCTTGATCGCATCAAGCACACATCTCTCGCAATCTTCAGGCGGGATCTGATAAACTCCGAAACCGAGCATCGGCATTTTTACGCCGTTTGATAATGTTGCATATTCCATCTTCTGTCTCTCCTGTTAAGTCAAAACAGTCTGCTTCAAAACTCTTCTTCGTCAATTGACTCCGCGGCGATCAGCTTATCGATGTGATCTATAAGGTTCCTGACTTTCTTTATTCCCTCTCTGTCCACATTTACGGAATAATAGATCATCGTTCCCTCTTTTCTTGCAGTGACAAAACCTGCATCTTTCAATATTTGCATATGGTGAGAAACCGCCGGTCGCGAAAGATGCATTTTTCCGCTATATCTATCACTCTTTCACCGTCACATTCTCCCATTATCATCACAGACATAAGATATTGTCTGGTCTCATCGCCAATTGCCGTAAGGAGTTTATGGCACTCTTTAAATTCAGACTGTAATTTCTTTAATTCTTTTTCGCAATCCATGGATTCCCTCAAGATTCTGTTTATTGGTTCATTTGTTTAAACAGTTAGATTGTAACATCTTTTTCCATGAATAGCTTATCCATAAAGAAAATCGAGACAGATTTGCCTTTATCCATATATTTTCTTAATCTTCTCCAACCAAATGCACTACCATCGGCTCATGCCCTACTTTTGGAAGGAACTTATTGAATATATCTTCCGTCTTGATCTTTAAGCTTGATGTGCAAACACAAGGATGACATCCGATATATTCACCTTTCTTGACATCTTCATCGACAAGTAGCTGCACTGCATTTTCTTTGTCGTTCATTAATCCCATTATGCTAACGGCGCCCGGCTCAATATCAAGGAACTTAAGCATATCATCTGCGTCCGCAAAAGAAAGTCTTGCAGAGTTGATCTGTGATGAGAGCTCTTTTGTCTTGAACTTCTTATCTCCCGGCATCATAAGCAGGTAGTACTGTGTCTTCTGCCTATTGCAAAGGAAAAGATTCTTGCAGATCAGGACTTCCAAAATTTTATCGATTTCATTGCAAGCCTCCATCGTATTCGCAGGCTCATGATCCGTCCTCTTATACTCTATTCCGAGCTCATCCAATAAATCATACGTACGCACTTCTCTTTGAAGTCTTCCTTCTGTACTCTCCGGTCTACCACTAAATAATTCCATGTCGCTTCCTCTCTGTAGTTATTTGTCGTCCGATGCCGCGCTCGGATCATACTCAAGTATGTCTCCGGGCTGGCACTCAAGTGTATCACATATCGCTTCAAGTGTAGAAAATCTGATAGCGCTGATTTTTCCTGTTTTTATCTTGGACAGGTTTACATTTGATACTCCGACCTTCGCTGACAATTCATTCAAAGACATTTTTCTGTCAGCCATAACTCTATCTAATCTAAGTATTATTTTACCCATATATTTTACCTCGTTTTATAAAAATTATAAGGTTTCATCTGCTTCCTTCTGAAGAACATATCCGTAGTCAAGTATGCAGTACATGCTCCAGAACCCAACACCTACAAGAACTGCTGCGCCAAGACCAACACTGAAAAATACAACGATAGTGATAAGTCCGAATACTGTCTTAATCTTTTTCATTATGCTTTCATCAAAAGGTGTATCGCTATTCTCAATCATCTTAAATACATTCATGATCATAAACAGAACTACAACAAAGATCGCAAGTGATGCTGCCATAGACAATGTTGAAACTCCAAGTGCTTCCGCTACCATTCCCTTACCGATAAGCATGTTCATCACGTTAAGTGCACCCAAGATACCATAATCTGCAACTTTATCCACCTGGCTGATATTAATAACTTCATTTCCCTCATTATTATAGAAACATGCCATATTTCTTCCGTTGATGTTTTCTACTTTCGCATAATTATTAAGTTCACCCTTATTTGCAAATAACACTATACTTCCCACAAGTAACAACACTGCAACTACTGCAAAAAATACACTTAAAAACTTTGCAACTTTTCTGGCTGTATCGCAACTCTTCTTTACATTGGCAATCTTGATCTCATACTCTCTCATTTTTATTCTCCCATCCGCGAACCCTTCTGTTCGCATTCAACCTATTTTTTTGTATCAGACTCCATTATTGATTACATGTTTTCTCGAGAATTTTTTGTTTTTCATCACCGCGTCCGGTTATTTCCTGTTCATGAGTATAATATAGCATCACTATTTACCCTTGTCAATAACTTTTTAATGAAAAACATTAAATATTTATCATGCTTGTTTTATTTTTTATCGAAAAGAGCCTCCAGGGTGCATTTCAGGCTTTTCTCGCAACAAAAAAGAACAACCGAGACCCCCCGCGGATCTCGGCTGTTATCTTAAATATATTTGGAATTGTATTTATTCCAAATAAGGTTATTTAGCTAGTTTATCAAGCACTCTGATGTGCTTTTCGATCGTCTGTAATTACTTAACGATCATACCTGTATCTCTGTCAGCAAATACTGCTACCATTATAAGGAATACAATACCTGTGATGAGCTGCTGTGTCTTGGGCTCGATTCCGAGCATTACAAGTCCTGCGATGAGGATCTTATATGTCATGGCACCAAGGATGATGTTGTAGAACTTAACCTTAGCACCGCCGTTTACAGGCATTCCACCAAGAACGAGAGCGATCATGATCTGTGTCTCAAGCTGATTGCCGGCTGTAGATGTAACAGATCCAACCTTGATACTGTTGATGAAAGCTGCAAGACCTGTGATCATTCCTGCTGCCGCATATACAAGCATCTTAGTCTTCTCTACTCTTACACCTGCAAATCTTGCTGCAGTCTCACCTGCACCGATAGCTTTCAATCTGTTTCCAAGACCTGTGTACTGGAAAATTGCAAAAGCTATAAGAAGGATTGCAATTGTAAATGTAAGATTTACTGCAAGCGTGTTATAAGAAGTAATGTTTGAAGCTCCATATACAGGAGTCTTTGTTGTTGCATATGCAACGATACCTCTTATAAGGTACATGTTACAGATAGTAACGATAAATGAAGTGATCTTACGTTTTACGTTGAAGAATCCATTTATAAGTCCTATAATGCCACCGGTGAGAACACCGCATAAAATAGCAAGCAATATATTGTAATTTGATAAATAACATACAACTACTGAGCAGATTCCAAGCATTGAACCCTGAGAGAAATCAAGTCCGCCCATTGTCATAACCATAAATACGCCAACACATGAAATAAGAAGCACATATGATTGTGACAAAAGAAGCTTAAGACTTCCCATTGAGTAGAGCTGGCCGTTAGTAAGTACAGCAAACAGAACCACAATGAATATAAATCCGGCAAAAGGCATTATGTTTCTTATGATTGGCCGCTCCATGAAAGGTGTTTTCATTTTTTTCTCGTTTTCCATAATCGGCCTCCCTTATACCATATTCGCAATAAGATCTGTATCTTTCAGATCTTCTGAACGTTTAAACTCACCATTCTGACGACCGTCTTTCATAATAATGATACGATCTGCCATACCAAGCAGCTCCGGAATCTCCTCTGAGATCATGATGATTGACTTACCGTTCTTTCTCATAGTATCCATCATCTGATAAATATCGGCTTTAACCTTAACGTCGATACCACGTGTAGGAGAATCCAATATGATAATGTCAGAATCTTTACCGATCCATCTTGCAAGAACAACCTTCTGCTTATTACCTCCGGAAAGTGCTGACATAAACTGATGTACACCTTCCATCTTGGTACTCATCTGCTTAGCAAACTTCTCTGCAAAAGCTTTCTCGTCCTTGCCATGAAGAATATGATTTCTCTTAATATCTTCAAGTGAAGGAAGACAGATATTATCCTGAATAGTGTCATTTATAACAAGAGACTCGTTATCTCTGTCCTTTGACGCATACGCGATGCTGTGGTCAATTGCTGTCTTGATATCATTTATCTTTGTTCCGTCAGCAAGAGTAACCGTTCCTTCTCTATCATATGATGCTCCAAAAAGAGCTTTACCAACTTCATGCATACCACATTCGGAAAGACCACCTATACCGATAATCTCACCCTTATGAAGTTCGATACTAAAATCATCAATCTCCCCCGGTACTGTGAGGTTCTCACCCTTTAATACAACCTCATCAGATACAACCTCATCATAGTCCGTACGATAATAGTTATTACTCATCTCACGTCCTACCATGAGTTTCTTAAGATCGTCTGTATTTACATCCGAACTCTTTACAGTTCCGATGAATACACCGTCTCGAAGGACACTGATGTTGTCGGACTGCTCAATTACTTCATCAAGGTCGTGTGAGATAAAGATAACGCATCTTCCGTCATCACGTGTCTGCTTCATAACCTTGAAGAGCTCTATTCTACCCTTCTCACCAAGAGCTGTTGTTGTCTCGTCAACAACAAGGATCTGTGGCTTAAAGTGTGTTGCCTTAACAATCTCAATAAGCTTTCTGTCCTCAAAGTTATAATTATCAATGAGTTCTGTAGCTTTGATGTAGTTAAATCCATAGGCATCAAGAAGTTCCTGAGCCTTTTTATTCATAGCGTTAGTGTTCTTTACGCCAAATTTTGTAAATTCATCTTCTTTTCCGAGAAAGATATTCTCAGCAACGGAAAGACCTGACAATGTTCCGATTTCCTGTACGATAACCGCAACTCCCTGATAGTTTCCGTCTACCTGGTTTTTGGCATTGATTTCTTTTCCGTTTAATGTAAATGTACCGGAATCCTTATGATAAATTCCTGTAAGACAGGATGTAAATGTTGATTTACCGGAACCATTCTCGCCGATCAGTGCATGGATTTCTCCTTTAAAGAAATCAAGAGTGACATGATCAACGGCATGTGTGACACCAAAGTTTTTGTCGATTTTCTCGGCATGCAATAATACTTCGCTCATGTCTGCCCCCTTTACTTAACTACTGCACCCTTAACGGGCTTGATGGTCATTGTTACGATTGCAAGAAGTACGATACCTGTTACGATATTCTGTACTGTTGTAGGTGCTCCGAGAGCAACGAATCCTTCGAACAACAACTCAATGATAAACTCACCGATTACGATTGCTACAATCGGATGTCCGTATTTCTTAAAAGCAAGTCCGAAGAACGTTCCCATAAGAGGAGGGAAGTTACGGCTCATTGATGCAAGGTTTGAAGCACTTGTCATTGAAGTTCCGTATGAAATTGTAAGGATTGATTCGATTCCAACAAAGAATCCGCAAAGTGTAAATGCTACAACCTTGTATTTATCTACATTAACACCCATGTTCTTGGCAACAACTTCGTTTGAACCTATAGCATATGTATATGTTCCGATCTTTGTGTATTTAAGGATAAATCCACAGAATAAGAATGCTGCAAGTGCCAGAACAAGATTCCAAGGATAATCTCCGAATGCTCTGTAATTAGTTGCAAGAATAGCCTCTTTACCATTTGTTGCATAGATTGAAAGAGCTTCGTATACGAGAGATAATCCCGCAGTTACAATAAGTGATGAAATTCTAAGTTTGATATATACAATTCCGTTGATGAGTCCAACCAATACTCCACTTATTATAGGAGCTATCAAAAGACCCGCATATCCGAATTGTTTACTCATATTTACCGCAAGCACCGAAGAAAGCACGATGTTTGCGCCTACACTCATATCAAAAGGTCCCATTACGCAGATAAAGTAGAGTCCACATCCACCAACTGCATAATAAAGAGCTGTTTTTAAATAGGTCTGTAATTTATTAAAATCGCCGAATGTCTGAGGTGCAAGCGCCTTGAAGAATGCCCAGAATACAAACGCGATAAAGATCAAAAGCAAAAGCCCGAATACCTGGCTTTGTTTAAATTTTTGAAACTTACTCATATAATCCTCCCGCAAGAGTTTTAGGTTCAGGTACTGTTTTTTTTGATATATGCCGTATTTTCCATTTAGCGGAAAATACGGCATATCCATGTTTTTTCCTTTAAAAATATATATCTTTTATAAGCGTTTAGTTTTTTAAATTAGTTGCTGTGACGAGAAATAACGTCGTCGATTGAAAGATTTGAAGCTGCCTTACTAAGTTCATCAAAGCTGTAACCTGCCATCTCTACCATCTCTTCTTCTGTATAAGGATCGTCATTTACAAAGTACTTCTCATAGTTTGCATAATCATCAGGTGATGATACATACAGATAAGGGAAGAGAATCTCATAACCGAATGTTCCCTCGTCCTTTACATAGTTGCCCTTAACTGCGTTAAGTACAAGGAAGAATGCGAACAGAGGATCACAGAAGTGTCCGCCTGACTCTGCAAACATACCGCCTGACTTAAGCTGATCTGCAAGGTCATCAAGGAAGTCTGTTGATACAACGTCGATCTTACCTGTGAGACCTTCGTTAGCATAAGCACCGATAGAACCTACAAGAGGATCTCCGCCACCGCCGGCTACGATAAGAGCGTCCATTCCGGGATTTGCGTTGTAAAGTGACATAGCTGCCTTAGCACCTTCTTCTGAAGATGTGTTAGCATATACAGGCTCTGTGATTGTTGCAGGATCATCAGCATGTGCTGCGTTCCACTCTTCAACAGCCTTCTTATATCCCTGCCATCTGAGCTGGAATGTAGCATCACCAACTGTCCAAGCCTCAAGACCGATCTTTCTGTCGCCCTTCTCAAGAAGGAGATTAACAAGTGTATATCCGTTAGTTACCTCATCCTCGTGAACTGCACCAACATAGTACTTAGAATTGCAAGCTGTCTTATATACTTCAGGGCTGTTCTCTTCTGAGATGATACGGAAGAACTGTGCGATGTAAACGCCGTTTTCTGTACATGTATTGATTGCAGATGTCATCTCTGAATCAGCTGAGTTACAAATGATAATTCCCTTACATCCAGCTGCGCAAAGCTGCTCAACAGATGCTGTAACCTGCTCAGAAACGTGTCCCTGATCAACATACTGAACTTCAACGCCGTTTGCCTTTGCAGCCTTATCCACGATCTTCTTACACTGGCTACCAAGAACGTCAGTTGAGCTCCAGATAGATACACCAATCTTGATGTTTGCGTTACTGCTATCTGCTGCAGGTGCTGCGCCCCCGTCTGCTGCAGGTGCTGCGCCGCCGTCTGCTGCCGGAGCTGCTCCGCCTGCTGCTCCCGAACCACATCCAACCATCATAGATGCAGCCATTGTTCCTGCAAGGAGCAGTGCACCTAACCTTTTAATTTTCTTTTTCATAGATTTACCTCCTTTGAAAATTAAAGAAAATGAATATAATAATCGGTTCGCGCCTCCACGAATCCGACCTGGAACCTATTACTTTTTGAGCCCTTTTACTTCAAAGCTACGGCTCTTCTCTTCTCCGAAAGTAACGCCTGCCGATTCAGCCGCCATCTCGTCGTATGTAACGGAAACAACAACCTCATCTCCGTTTGAGAGTTCTTTGTTCTTATCGATACTAACCGATATGGACGAAACAGCATTGATATACTTGGTAAGTTCCGAAAGATCTCCGACTTCATCGAGCTCTTCTATCTTCTCTTTTCCGCCGACCATCTCTGTTTCCATTCCATCGTAGTCAACATTCACAAATGCTGTGCCTTCGCCGTTCTTGCCATTGAAGTCAACCGTTACATAATCAAGAATATTTGTGACTCCGTCGGTCGTATCAATCTGTGCTTTTTTCTCTGTATTACATCCGGTCAATGCAAGAAGTAAACTCATTCCTGCTGCCGCCGTAAATATTACAGCTTTTTTACATCTAGACACCGATTATCCCCTCCCGAAAGTTGTTGTTCTTATATCCGTCTCACAAAACATAAAACTTTGTAAAACAACAAATGAAATATTATTTCTTGTTTACAATGCTATTTTATCAATTAAATTTTTTTACCATTAGCACAATTTAGAAAAACTAACTATCACTTTTTTGAAAAAGTGATAAATCGAGTTTTATAGCACGTTTTAGCACAGTATAGACAACAAAAACATAGAAAAACCCAATGCATGCCGTCAGGAACTGAAAAACCGAAAACGTCTTCTGAAATACCGGAAGCTTATTTCTGAGAGGGCTGTCTGCCGGAATAAAAGTGGGAAGAAGCCACATAGAGATCGTAACTCCCATAAATATTCCCTTTGCAAGCGCGCATATTATCGCTCTCGTCATGTTGGATATTCTGAACACATTTGATCCCGACTCAACAAACGGCTTTTTGAAAAATAGTCCAACCGTCACAGCAAGTACAATATTCCCAAGCATTATGAACACGACAATTGCAGGCACCGCCATCATTACAGGGCTCATTGCAATAATGTATGCCGTTATCGGGGTTATAATACTCAAAATAATCCCACACGGAAGATTAACTGTAAGAACCGCAAGCACTATACATGTGTTTACGATAGGTCCGGTAATAAATATGCTAAGATTCTTAAATACCTGACTTATAATGCAGATAGACAAAAGAGCTGCCGTCATCGCAATCTGTCTTGTTCCAAACTTGTTATCTACACTTTTTTCCATTACTCCACCTCTTATCAGATCAAGTCCGTACTCTCTAATTCTTTTTTCTATATATAGGGAAAACTTTTGGAGCAATGTCGGATATATCTCTCAATATATCCGACAACTGTAGGGCAAAGCAAAGATATGCCTACCAACTACGATTATATCAAGATTCTGTTAATTTAGATTATAAAATTACGGTAAATTTTATATTTTTTTAATGAATTTCACTGCTTTTTTACATATTTTTCTTTCTGTACTCGCTCGGACTTATCCCCTCCAGCCTTCTGAATACACGGCTAAAGTAATTGTAATCGTCATATCCGACTTCAAATGAGATTGCTTCAAGCTTATTCTTTTCATCTTTCATAAGCTCTTTTGCCTTATCCATTCGACATCTTGTGATGTAAGTCGTTATGGTCTCATTGTATTTCTGCGAGAACTTACGTGAAAGGTAACTTGGCTCAACAAAAAACTGCTCGGCAAGCCCTGACAAAGACAAGTGTTCCATATAGTGATTCTCGATGTAATCTCTTATATTTTCCACCTGACTGCTTATTGAATTGTTCTCATTTGCAGACTCACCCTCTGCTATACAGAGCGCAAGTTCCAGATTGTCCATTATTATCTCTTTATTAAGAGAACGAAGGCCATAATTTATTGCGTCCTGAACTTCCTCATAAGCACGATTGTCACTGGTCTTATCTGAATCCGCTATAGTATTGAGCGCACCTGTCGTAAACTGCGTAACTTCAAAAAGACTCCACTTCTGAACATCGCATTTTGAAAGTCCCGATGTCTCCATTAGTACAGTCTTTGCACGCGCAGTATCTCCTTTACCCAGGTTATCGACAAGAAGAGTCTCTATCCTGCTTGAGTATCTGTCATTAAATGCCGCTGCTTTTTTACTTCCCGTACACACAACCGTACTGTGCTCGCGTCCAAAAGGTCTGGTTACAAGATTTGCTATCATCTCCCTGTAAACAGACGCAATATCATCCAGAGAAGTTGCTTTGTCATGGATCACTATCGTTATAGGTCCCTGCTCTTCAATAGGAAAAGCCTCAAGAATATGATCTGCGATAAAATGAAGCCTTGTAGGCGTTGCATTGATCTCAATGACAAACTCATTTACCTTATCTGTATAGTTGAAGATCACAGTTCTCTCATTACCTATGATCTTTCTAAGCTTCTCTTTTAAACTGTAGGACATGCGAAGCACATCCTTGTCATAACTCTGCTTCAGGATCTCAACATCATGAAACTTCACAAGGATTGTAGACATTTCAGAAAAGACCTTTGTGCTGGGCACATGAAAATCTTTTCCCGGTCTGAACAACTTGCCGTTAAGAAGTGATGAAAACTCGTCGTCCTCAAGAAAAGAAGAAACATAAGTCTCCCTAAGACGGCTGTCTTCTTTTACCGCCCTTTCAGCTTCTCTTTCCTCAAGTGTCTTAAGCGCCTTACTCAACGAATCAACAAGCTGCTCTCTGCTCACCGGTTTGAGCAGATAGTCGATTCCTCCGGACATAAAAACGCCTTTTACCTTCTTAAAATCATCATATCCGCTTACAGCAAGTGTAATGATATCAGGATATTCTTCTTTTATCCTATTAAGCAGCTCAAGTCCGCTTAAAAATGGCATATTGATATCCGTGATAAGAATATCCGGTTTTTCTTTTGGAATTCTCTCCAGCACTTCTTCCCCATCACATGCCGGCTCGAGAAATTCTATCGAATAATCCTCCCACGGTAACATACATCTTATATTCTCACGGCTCCAAAGCTCATCGTCAGCCGCTAATACCCTATATTTCGCCTTCAACTTAGTCCTCCTCTATTGTAACCACTTTCACTGTCGGCAATATGATAATCGCCTTCGTACCGGTATCCTGGTCGCTTTCATAGTGAATCCCATAATTATTCCCATATACATTTTTGATACGCGCATTTACATTCATTATACCAATTGAGCGCCCCATCTCAATTCGTCCCAAATCCGCTTTTTCAAGCTGCTCATTCATTGCGTCGGCATCCATGCCCGCGCCGTTGTCTTCTATAGTGATAAAGAGCCTTCCGTCATTATGCTTAGCCGTAATTATAAGCTCTTTGTCTTTTCTCCTGGTCATCCTAAGTCCATGCTGCAACGCATTCTCAACGATCGGCTGTAGCGTGATTCTGGGAATACTGTCCTGCAAAGTATCCGAATCGATGTGATACGTGTATTTTACAGAATTTCCGTTTCGAACATCCATAACATACAGATAATTGCGAACATGTGCCATCTCCTGCTGAAGCGTCGACTGCGTATCGGAAATATCTAGACTGTACCTGAAAATAGCCGATAGTGACTGACATATTCCGCTCACGAGCATGCAATTCTGCGACGCTGCTATTCCGCTCATAGTATCGAGCGTATTGTATAGGAAGTGTGGATTGATCTGTGCCTGAAGAACCTTGTACTGCGTTCGTTCCATTAACACTTTCGCCTCATATTCGTCTTCAACCATCTTCTGTATCCTGTCAAGCATCTCGTTGAACTCATCACCCATGACCTTGAGTTCTTCGCTCCACCCTTCGGTCTTAACACGCAGATCGGTATCACCGTTCTTGATCCTGATCATCGTATTGCTGAGCGCTTCAACAGGTCTGTAGATAAAGCCTGAAATAAGTGTCCCCAAAAACATCATCAACAATAAGATTATACCCGCAATAACCAAAAGTGTCCTTGCCAGAGCGCTCTGCGTCTGCAACATAAGCGACTGTGGCGTAAGCATTACTATATGAAGATTATATTTTTTTAAATCTATGCTGTTAAGATAAAAAGATCCGTATTCATCTTCGAACTTCGGAAATTCACTTGAAGCAGTCGCAATCGTCTGTGTCAGCTCAGAAAAGATCTTGCTCTCTTCCTTTGTCACGTTTCCAACTTGGGCGATAGGCGAATCTCCCATCGGTTGTAGCCATACATACACATCTCTTGATGAAATGTATTTGCTCATAAGATCTGATATATTCTGTGCGTCGAAATCACAGACAAGATAACCGTACTGTGCCCTGTTGTCATCATAAGTGTGAAGCTTCAGACAAAAACGCAAGATATCACTGTTTGCCTCTTCATTGTGATACCCCGAGATCATTACCGCGTAATCACTTGCTTTCAAGTATCTGCGAAGATGCGACTCATTGACATATTGTTCCGTATTGTACAGATCGTTGGGATAAGCAATCGGCTGCTTTCTCCACGAGCTTATTAGATTGTCCTCGTTGTTGTAAATATACATGGCAAGAAGCTGATCCGCAGAATCAAATCGCGCATCAGAAAGGCGCCATGCCGCCCAGTAATAATTTAGTAACTCGCCCTGAGCCGAATGCTCTCTTCCCATGGCGTTCACCAATTCAGTTTCAGTATAGATGGTCTGCATCTTAACAATAAGCCCGTGAATATACGAATTGAGCTCATTCTCTATACGCTGAAGTGTCTCATCGTTATTCAAAAGACTTTCCCGCCTGATCTGCTGTCTTGATGTCACCTCAAATGCAACCGTCTGCGCGATGACTGCAAAAAGAGTGCATCCTATGACCATGCTAAGAATTGCACGACGCATTGTCCACTTGATTTTTCTCATACCCCGTCCTTATTCCCCAATAATAAGACAAAAATACCCAATAATATCCTGATTAAACTAATGCTCCGAACCGTAATACATGTTCGGAGCATATGCCCTACATCAATACCATAAAGAAAAAATCAACTGTATTTAGCTTCATCAAGCGACTCCTGTGAAATAAGTGCCTTGTGAAGCATAACTATTTCGCCCTTCCTATGCCCTTTTACCTCATAAAGAGCATTATCCGCAGCATACATGTAATCCCATAATTTGTTGGTCGACACCGGAACAGAATTGCATATTCCCTGTGATATTGTAACCAACTTGCTTGAAACCTGTGAAGGTGCTTCCAGATTGTGTTCCTTGATACCTTTCCTGATCTCAGAAGCATACCCCATAACTTCTTCGTCAGTCATATCTTCATAAACGATAACAAATTCGTCACCGCCGTATCTGAAAGCATGTATCTTATTGTTTCCTTTGGTCTTTTCGGTTATGATACCGGCTATCGTCTTAAGACAGATATCTCCTGCCTGATGACCGAAAGTATCATTGTACTGTTTGAAATTATCAACATCGAGAATCTCAACCGCAAGAGATTTCTGGTTGATATATGCCTCATCAAACGCCTTGTCGGCATATTCATTGAGACCATACCTGTTTCCAAGTCCCGTGAGCGAATCTGTCTCAGCTTTTTTCAAAAGAGCTATATTCTCACGCTCCATATCACTGAGCTTAGCCCTGATGTCGGTAAAGAATTTATAATTTACGATACCCTCTTTTTCCTGAGCCATTGAATAAGTATAAAACTCTTCATAAGCCTTATGCTTCTCTTCGTCATCATTCATAAGGGTATATAATTCACACTTGATCTTTGCGTACTGCTTTCTAAGATATGAGATATTTATCTCGTTTATTGATTTCTCAACATTTTTTACGATCTCGGCAACTTCGTCAACACGTCCTATCTTCATAAGGAAACGGCAAGCGCCATAAATATCGTCAATATTATCAACAGAAAAATTATCTGTCTGAATCGTCTTTAAAAGAATTTCCGAATACTTCTGGTACTCTTCCATATTCCCAAGCACATAATTTCCTCTCATTCTCACATCGAGGACGAGAATATCCTGGAAATACTCACTCTTAACTCTCGGATCCGCCTCAAGTCTCTTTATCGCAAGAAGACAATTCTTGACGGATGCGGGTTTATCCAGAAGCAAATAACATTCAGCTTCGTTACAATAGCACAAAAGAACATTCAGATAATAAAGACTGTCCTCTTTGTTCCTTCTGATATGTTTATAACCCGATTGAATATAAGAAAGAGCTGTCTTGATCTCTCCAACAGCATAATAAATAAGTCCAATATTGCACTCAATAAATCCGACAGCGGAATTCTTTTCAAGCTCACTGCAATCCCTTATGCCTGTCATAAAGAAATCCAGAGCCAATTCAATATTACCGTGATTTAAAGCATCAATCCCCAAGAGATTGTAGCACCTTACAATATGCTCCTTATCTCCACACATCTGTAAGTACTCAATTGCTTTCAGGAGGTTCTCATTAAACTTGCGATATTCCGTGCTCACTTTATAATACGCATCTGCAAGATAATAATACGCATAACCAAGAAGATTGATATCATCAATCTCATGTGCCTTCTGCAACAACTTATTACATGCGTCAACCATATCGTCAGACATGTTAGTCCTTGCAGTCATCACTTCACGATTTAAAGTTTGAATTTCGTTATCATAGTTTTGAATATTCATGTATATGTAACCTATTCATCAAAAAAGTAAAAAAAGCAAAAATACGCTATTCTGATTTTTTTTTAATTTTACATCATACTTTTTCCTATCGCAAGGTGAAGGATTGTATCTGACACATGTGACAGGTAAAAAATGTGGTTTACATATAGTCTTTGACCTATTCGGTCATAAGGTTACTTTTACACTGTATTCCGCTTAAATTTGCCACAGCATTTAATCCCTGTTGTTTCGCGGTTTCCCGTAGATCACTTTCTGAATAATCCCCCATTTCCACAGAGTTATCCACATGACATTAACGTCATTTGATTATGACTTTTGTATGATTTTTCGGTCATTATACTGAATTGTGTAGTATATTAAAACAATTCGGTATAATATCAGGTTTACATAAAATTATATTTTTACATATTATGTAAACTATCCACTTCAGTTTTCACCAATATGCCGTCAATATCATCACGTTTCAATCACTAAATCCGCTCCAAAACTGGGAAATCGCCTCTCTGACCGATGTAGTCAAAACAGGTGCCAGTTTTTTCCACTCCCTCGGGAAAAGCGCTCTGTATGCGGCTTGCGTGAATCTATCATCGAGAAGAGCCACTACTCCCTTGTCTTCTTCCGTTCTGATAACTCTTCCCGCAGCCTGAAGAACTTTGTTCATTCCGGGATATCTGTAGGCATAATCAAATCCGTCGACGCCCTTCTCTTCAAAATAGTTCCTCAATATCTCACGTTCGTTGCAGACAAGCGGTATCCCTGTTCCAACAATGATAACTCCAATGAGACTGTCATTCTTAAGATCGATTCCTTCGCTGAATATCCCACCCATAACACAAAAGCCCAGAATATTCCTATCTTCTTCAACTTCAATGTCCATGTGGATAAATTCATTCAGATCGACATTATTTCCCTCCGAGAACCTGTCAAGAAATGATTCTCTCGCTTCCTCAGTCATATAGCTCTTCTGAACAAGAAGTTCCGTCGTTGCCGTGTTGCAGAACTCTCGCTCATAAATGTCATAAACCTCATCCAAAAAGCTGTGAGACGGGAAAAATATCAGGTAATTTCCGCCTCTGGCCTCAATAATGTTATGAATATATGAAGCAATATTGTAGTACTGCTCGCTGCTTCGCTTTGAATACCTGCTTGTCACATCCCTGCCAATGAAGATTCCAAGCCTGTTCGGATCAAAAACAGATTTTGCATATATCTCAAAATCCTCATCCGTTCCACCAAGAAGCTTCTTGTAATACTGGATTGGAAGCAGTGTTGCGGAAAAAAGAATCGACGAGCGCCCGCGTCCCATGCATTCCGCAAGGTTTACAGACGGATCCACGCAGGAAAGCCTTAATATAAAGCTGCCATCCTCTGCAAACTCGCTGTAAATGACATAATGATCGTCAACTTTGTCATATATTGTAAGAAATCTCGAAATATCAAAATAAAACAGCAAAAGTTCGTCCCTGCAAGGTCCCGTTGTATGCTCTTCAAGATATTCCGACAAGATCCCGGACAAGCGGTTCAATGCGTTTATAAACTTATCTATGCTGTCTATAACCGTGCATCCGTCGCAATTTCTCTTAAGCTCAAGAAGCTCTTTGTTGCACTTATCAAGGTGTCCCGCGATCCTTGGATGAAACTCCTTTATAGTACTCTTGAGTTCCAAAAAACTCTCTTTTCGAAGAGCCGCGCTGTACATATCTCTTCCTCTGTCCAGAAGATTGTGCGTCTCATCAACCAAAAATACGTAATCCGACTTAACTCCGTCAGCAAAAAATCTTCGCAAATACACAAACGGATCAAAGACATAGTTATAGTCGCAAATAACTCCGTCAGCCCATAAGCTCATATCCAATGACATTTCAAACGGGCATACTTTATGCTTCTGCGCATACTTTACGATCATTTCTCTGTCAAAAGAGTCCTCATTCGTCAAAAGATCGTATATCGCGTCATTTATCCTGTCATAATGGCCATTGGCATACGGGCAAGCCTCGGGATTGCACTCCCTTGCCTCTTCATCCATAAAGCAGATCTTATCTCTCGCCGTTATAGTTACCGTCTTGAATCTAAGGTTCTGTGAATCTCTCAATGTGTTATAAGCGTCTTCCGCAACCGTTCTTGTTATCGTCTTTGCCGTAAGATAGAAGATTTTTGAAGTCTTCCCTTCTCCCATTGCCTTAACAGTGGGAAAAACAGTCGTAATCGTCTTTCCTGTTCCGGTCGGAGCCTCCAAAAAAAGCTTTTTCCCGTGGATAATAGTCCTGTAAACGCCTGCCGCAAGCTCTTTTTGCCCTTCTCTGTATGAAAAAGGGAACTGGACAGCCTTTATCGACGCAGTTCTAACCTCATCCCACTCATATTCAAAGTCGGACCACTTCAGATATTTTTTTATCAGATTGTCAAACCATGCTGTTATTTCCTCAGATGAGTACTTGAAATCAAAATACTTCATTTCTTCAGTATCCATATTGCAATAACTCATTCTGACTTTGATTCCGGGGCAGTTCTTTTGTCCCAGATAGATCGCGGCATAACACTTTGCCTGCGCAAGATGGACTTCAACCGGCTCTTTCATCTTCTTAAGGTCTCTATAGGTTCCCTTTATCTCATCGATAAGAGGAAGCTCTTTTCCACCCTCGAAGAGTGATTCCTGAGCATCATATGAAGTCTCATTAAAGAATTTATCCAAAATACCATCTGCCCGTCCCTCTATAACAAGGTCGTATCTTCCTGTGTTATAGGTATACTTGAGTGGCACTTCGGCGTGATAATCAGGCCCCATACTCTTTTGGATCATGCGATGTATCCTGCTGCCTTCCTGCATCGCCTCCGCGGACACCTGATGTATTCTGTTGTCTATGCTTCCGCTTCGCAGTATAAACTCAACCAGCCTGCGGACAGATATTTCTATCGAATAGTTTTCCATACAGTAAAACTCCCCATGGCATATTGTATACCATGGAGAGCTTTACTACCACAATGAACAATTATTTTCTTATTTGAAAGGTATTACTAAAAAACCTCTCACGATAAGTATACTGAATCGTTCAAAATTAATCAAATAATGAACGTTTCAATCGATTAGCTGGCAATTGCCAATGTCTGTAAAAAATTCTCAAACTCGCTGTTATATCCGCGATACTCTACTGTAAGAGTCTGTGTGAGATCAAGACCAAACACGCCCAGAATTGACTTAGCGTCCACCACATACCTGTTGTAATATATATCTATATCGAAGTCACACTTAGTTGCGGCGTTGACAAAATCCTGCACTTGACTAGGTCTAAGCATAATGTTTCTCTTATTACATCCTAACATCAAATGTTACTTCCTCTTCCTTTCGGTGCTACTTAAAATTAACCTATAAAAATATACATTGAACGGAAGAAAATGTAAATGGAAATTTGTTAAATAAGTGTGAAAAAGTTGCGAACATATTGTGTCCTCAACCGTATTTTCATATTTTTTTTCACGGAAAAGAGAGGGTAATTCCCCGAAAACATTGACAAATCGCGGTTCGGATAGTTTAATTTATATGATGTTTACTACAAGGAGGAAAAAATAATGAATCTTTTTCTGGAAGAAATCTCATCTGAAGATGGCGCAGTATACGGTCTGACCGCAGCAGGATATGCAGGTCTCATATTTCTCATAGTTGCCGCACTTGCGATCATGAGTTTCTTCACAAATAAGGACGGAAAGGGAAAGCTGAGCATCAAACAGATCACAGTATCAGGACTTTGCCTCGCTCTTGCTTTTATTCTTTCACATTTTAAATTTGCAAAACTTCCTATGGGCGGCTCAATAACACTTTTCAGTATGTTCTTTGTCACCTATATCGGATACATCTACGGTCCAAGAGTCAGCATAGCATCAGGTATTGCGTACGGACTTTTACAGCTCATCGAAGATCCTTATATAGTGAGCATTCCACAGCTTTTCTGTGACTATTTCCTTGCATTCGGTGCGCTCGGTCTCGGTGGACTCTTCTATGAAAAGAAATATGGCATGATAAAAGGCTATATTGCCGGAATCCTCGGCCGTTACTTCTTTGCAATATTATCGGGCGTAATCTTCTTCGCATACTATGCACCCGAAGGAATGTCACCGCTTGTTTACAGCATCACTTACAACGCAACATATATTGTTCCCGAAGCTGTCCTTACCATAATCGTTCTGTGTGTGCCCGTTGTTAAGAGCACTCTCAAACGAATCAAGATGGAAGCAAACGAAAAAGATATAAGAAAAACCGTCCAGCTTGGCTGAACGGCTCAATACATAAATTATATAATCATTCAGTAATTAAGTATTTACTGTAAAGCGAAACATCAGCCCTTTGGAGCATCGCACGTATGCGTATTCCGGAGGGCTCATATTTTGTCTCTTTTACAACGCCCCTGTTCTCAAGAGCATTCACAATTCCGCCCTCCGTATAGGGTAAAAAGAGCTCGCACTCCTGCTCATCTTCGCTCAGTTTTCTCTCTATAGCCGCAATGAGCTCATCCAAAGACTCATCATCCTTTGCGCAAATATAGATCCTGTCGCCCGAAGCCTTTGGAACATCCATTACAAGGCGTCCGCTCTCCTCCTGTTCTTTCTGAACAAGATCTGCCTTATTAAATACATATATTATAGGAATATCTCCGGCGCCAATCTCTGCGAGCGTCTTCTCCGTTATTTCCATATGAAATCTGTACTCCGGATCGGAGAAGTCAATGACTTCCAACAAAACGTCGGCGTACTTTGCTTCTTCAAGCGTTGACCGAAATGCTTTAACCAGAGCGTGGGGAAGTTCGCTTATAAACCCTACGGTGTCTGTAAGAAGAAATGGTCTCCTACCTGATGGCGTTATTTTCCTGACAGTAGTGTCAAGTGTCGCAAACAGCATATCTTTTTCAAGGACAGTTTTGTCATCTGCGCTTTCCGAGCCGTACAAACGAAGCAGGTTGTTCATAACCGTTGATTTACCTGCGTTTGTATAACCGACAAGCGAGACACGTGCAATGTTTGAACGAAGTCTTCTGTTCCTCTGAGTCGTTCTTTCTTTTTCAAGATTTTTAAGTTCATTTGAAAGCTCGCTGATCCTGTGCTCGATACGTCTTCTGTCCAGCTCAAGCTGCTTCTCACCGGATCCCTTATTAGACAGTCTTCCGCTTCCGCCGCCCTGCCTTGAAAGAGTCTTTCCCATTCCGACAAGTCTAGGTAGCATGTACTGAAGCTGAGCTGATTCAACCTGGAGTCTTGCTTCTCTCGTTCCTGCTCTCTTTGCAAAAATCTGCAAGATAAGTCCCGTTCTGTCTATAACTTCCGTATCAAGTATCTTCTCAAGGTTTCTGACCTGCATGGGAGAAAGTGAATCGTTAAAAATAATTATACTTGCGTCGAGCAAATCAAGCGCCGCCGCAATCTCCTGCACTTTACCGCTTCCTATATATGTACCTTTGTCAGGGGCGCTAAGCGACTGAATCACAACAGATGCAACCTCGATGTCTATAGCCTTAGTCAGCTCCTTGAGCTCATCCATCGAGCGCTCAAACTCATCATCGCTCCTGCCCGTGTTGAGCCCAACAAGGATTGCTCTTACCGTATCTATTTTTTGAGTATTTTCATATAATTCGTTCTTCATATTTTTCCTTATTCTGTACTTTTATATTTCTGCAATGGTACATTCGCCATTTGCAAAACCTGACGACTTCCCTTTTATAGAAAATCCCTTTTTCTTCATAACTTCCAATAGAGTTATCATGAAAAAGCCATGAGTCACAATGGCACAGTCCTCATTTTTCGAAACCAAATCTTCAACAAATCTCTCTGCCCTGATTATAGTCTCTTTTCGGCTTTCCTTCTGCCTCTTACTGTTAAAAAGCCATTGTATTCGGCCTGTAATATTCCAAAATGCCAACGGCAGCCTTAGCTTGGTTTCAATACTCGCAGATAGAGGAACTTCATCTATAAGTTCTGATACGATGTAATCTTGTTCTCCAAACATAGCTTTCGCCGTTTCAAGTGTTCTAGACAAAGAGCTTACATAATATGCCTGCGAACCGCTTTTTGGAACATTATACTCTGCTGATATTACAGGCGCTTGGTCATACATCTTATAATCTTGGCTTACTTCCTTAGAATTGCTCCATTTCCGCATCTTATAATCAACTTCACCATGCCTGATGATCACGATTTTCACAGCATACTCTCCTAATCATCATAGTTTATACCATCATGTATAAATAAGTTTCCTGAGCGCAGGACCGCAGTTTTCATCAGGAAGTGCGCCAAATCCCTGCTTTATATAGAAGCCTTCTTTTCCCTTGGCAGCGATAAGCTGAATACTTAGCCTTGCGCCTTTGGGGGCTGCTTTCTCGATCAATTCAACAAGCCTGTTTACGATGTTTGCGCCGATGTTCATGCCCTGATACTCAGGTCTTACAGTCACATCAACTATCGTGAAGTACATTCCATCGTCTACTACGCTTCCCATACCGACAGCTTTTTCACCATCTTTTGCAAGGATAAAGAAATCTCTTTTATCCAAGGCCTTTTGAGCCTGCTCTATACAGAAATTGTCCCAGCCTACCGAAGTTCTGAGCTCATAGTATGTTTCAATATCCGGTTTTTCTTCGTAGTATCTGATTTCCATAGCTGTCCTCTTTTTCAATATTTTCTAACTATTATACATAGATGTTCACCTATTATGCTATAGTATTTGTATTATGACCACACAAAGAGGAGGCAATAAGTATGGGAGTTTTTTCAAAAGTACATCGTTTCAGAGAAGCCGGACAAATGGCAAATGTAAACAACGTTGAGAGATTCGGCACACCGGCAGTATCTCTTTTTACCACATCAAAAGTTTTCACGCTGCATAAGCTTATAGATATTACAGATAATGAGGGGAATGTCATCTATCAGTCAAAAACAAATTTCCCTTCTCTACACGACAAAACATATATCACCGACGCTCACGGCAATCCGGTGGCTCATATCAAGCGAAAGCTCATTTCACTTCATGAGAGACACTATATTACTATGGACAACGGTGCTTATTTCGAGATTTCAAACGAACTTATGCACATATTCAAAGACGTCACAAATATTGTCGGACTCGGCTGGCAGCTCAAGGGCAATATTCTGGGACTCAACTTCGAATTATATGATGAATACGGGGAAATAATCGCAGTCATTTCACAGAAGATGCTTTCAATCCATGACAAGTACTGCATAGATATATATCAGACTCAGCATGAGAAAATAGTTGTAGCAATCCTAGTAACTCTGCAACATATGATAAAAGACAGAGAAGCAGCATCATCTTCATCGTCATCAGGTGATTGATTTAGCGGCAAGCGACTATGCATATTTAAACATTTTTTTCTTGCAATATGAAGGAAAAAGCGATTTAATTAACTGTGGAAATTATTTTATAAGAAAGTGGCAAAGATTATGGAAAACCTTAAAATTCCCAAGAACTACAAATCAGCTCTTGATCTTCATGATACACAGGTGGGCATCAAGACAGTCAAAGATTTCTTTCAGGGTATGCTCTCCAACAGGCTCAATCTTCAGAGAGTAACGGCACCTTTGTTTGTAACACCCGAATCAGGACTCAATGATAACCTCAATGGTGTTGAGCGTCCTGTTTCTTTTGATATTCTCAATGAGAACGAGCGTCCTGCCGAGATCGTACACTCTCTTGCAAAATGGAAGAGATACGCACTCAAGAAGTACGGTTTCAATGTCGGCGAGGGATTATATACAGATATGAATGCTGTTCGTCGCGACGAAGTTCCCGACAATATTCATTCAATATTCGTTGACCAGTGGGACTGGGAAAAGGTTATAAATAAAGAAGACCGTAATATTGATTTCCTTAAGGAAACAGTAAAAGACGTATACAAAGTACTCAGAAAGACTGAGAAATTCATGTCTATCCAGTACGACTACATAGAGGAGATCCTCCCTGAGGACATCTTCTTCATCACTACTCAGGAGCTTGAGGACATGTTCCCCGAGTACTCTCCTAAGGAGCGCGAATACTACATTGCAAAGGCTAAGGGCGCCGTATGCATCATGCAGATCGGTGATGTTCTTGCATCAGGCGAAAAGCACGACGGCAGAGCTCCCGACTATGATGACTGGGCACTCAACGGTGACATCATCGTATATTTCCCAGTTCTTGACATCGCACTTGAATTATCAAGTATGGGTATCCGCGTAGATGAGAACTCACTCAAGACTCAGCTTGAGAAGGCAGGTTGCACAGAAAGAGCCGAGCTTCCTTTCCAGAAGGCAATCCTTGACAAAGAGCTTCCTTACACTATCGGTGGTGGAATCGGTCAGTCAAGAATATGTATGTTCTTCTTAAGAAAAGCTCACATCGGTGAAGTACAGTGCTCTATCTGGCCCGATGAAATGGCTGAAGAAGCTAAAAAGAACGGAATTCAGCTTCTTTAATATCGTAAAAAAAGAATCAAAGGTTGCGAAATAACTTCGCAACCTTTTTAAATTGACTTTTCCCTCGAAAAGCCTTACGCTTTATCATGTTTCATGCTTTTCGAACTTGGAGTAATATGAAGAAATTTACATTATTAAAAGACAAAAAATTATCACCGGCACACACCATACCGGTCAGTTTTCTTATAACGATCATAATTGGAGCATTTCTTTTAATGCTTCCGTTTTCATCTGCAAACGGACAATGGACTGATTTTCTGACAGCACTGTTTACGGCAACAACTTCTGTCTGTGTTACAGGACTTGTCGTTGTAGACACATATGCTCACTGGAGCTTTTTTGGTCAGCTTATCATCATGATCCTTGTGCAGATGGGCGGACTTGGAATGATAGCAATTGCTGCCACAATCATGCTTATAACGCATAAGAAATTTTCACTCGGCGACAGAATGCTTCTTCAGGACTCATTTAACCTGAGTTCCGGAACAAAACTGCTCACATTCCTTGTCAGAGTGTTGAAAGGCACTTTGATAACAGAAGGAATCGGCGCAGTTCTCTATTCTGCCGTATTCATCCCTCAATTTGGTTTTATAAAAGGGCTGTGGATCTCGATCTTTAACTCCGTATCCGCGTTCTGCAACGCCGGAATGGACGTTATCGGACAGGGAAGCCTTGCAAATTACAGAGATAACCCGATTGTCATGGCAACTACAATGATGCTAATAATCATGGGCGGTCTTGGCTTTGTCGTATGGTTTGACGTTCTTCATGCGGTAAAAGAGGGCGTGATAAAAAGGTTCTCTCCCATCACTATCGTAAAGAGATTTTCCGAGCACAGTAAGCTCGTTCTCAGCTTTACGCTTATACTTATAACGAGTGGCACAGTCATTTTTCTTTTGACCGAATATAACAATCCCGGAACCATAGGAAATATGGGCTTCGGAGGAAAGCTTACAAACAGCCTGTTCCAGTCAATAACTTTGAGAACAGCGGGATTTACTACTATCCCACAGGAAAACCTCACGGTTGCATCCTGCCTTGTATCATATTTATTCATGTTCATAGGCGGCTCACCTGTAGGAACCGCGGGCGGCGTAAAGACAGTCACTATTTTCCTGCTCTTTATGAATGTGCGCTCTTATGTAAAAAACGAGAATCAGAACGTCATCTTCAACAAGCGCGTTTCTGTTGATTCCATGAGAAAGGCCGCCGCAGTTGTCTATGTCAGCGTTTTTGCAACCATTGCACTTGCGGTGCTATTATCGATATTTAATCCCGTTCCAATGGAGGACGCTCTGTTCGAAGTTGTGAGCGCCTGCGGAACCGTAGGTCTATCGAGAAACCTCACGGCTGCGCTCAATCCAATAGGACGGATAATAATTATAGTCGCAATGTTCCTTGGAAGAACAGGTCCCATTTCGATGGTGGCTTTCTTTTCAGGAAATGAATCAAATAAAAACAATATCAACTACTCCGAGGGAGTATTCTACGTCGGATAAACGGAGGTATATCAATGAAGAAATCAGTAGCAGTCTTAGGACTTGGAAAATATGGACGCAGCGTGGCAAAGAGCCTGTACGCTATCGGTGAGGATGTTCTTGTCGCAGACAAGGATGAAAGACGTATCCGTGACATCTCATCAAAGGTGACTTCCGCTGTGTGTGCAGATCTTGAGAATGAAGATGAAGTTATGGCGCTCGGGCTCCAGAACATGGATATTGTTATAACCGCAATGGGCGGCAATATCGCAGCGAGCATAATGGCAGTTTCCATCGCAAAAGAGAAGGGCGTTCCGCTTGTAATCGCAAAGTCATCTTCTTCACGTATGGCTACAATCCTTCAGAGAGTCGGTGCAGACAAGATCGTGGATCCCGAGAAAGAAGGCGGTGTTCGCTCGGCAAGAATTCTTGCTTCACAGTCAATCCACGATTACTACGAGCTTGACGACAATCTCTGCCTCGTTGAATTACAGCCAAGAAATGCATGGCTTGGAAAGAGCCTTATCGAGCTCGACCTTCGTAAAAAACACAACATGAACGTCGCAGCCATCAAGGAAAAAGGCGGAAACTGGAGATACATCAATCCTTCCCACAAGCTCACAGACAACAATCTTCTCATGGTTATTCTTGAGAAAAAAGATATCGAGAAATGGAAATAAAAAGCAAAAAACGGATTTCAATTACGAAATCCGTTTTTTATATTTATAATTATGAGGCATCTGGCATGATGGTGGGTATTATGCCAAGCCTTTGATGTACATTTACAATTGAAAAACCATCTGTGCTCCTGTAGAGTATTAGCGACCAAACCAAAACTCAAAGGAAGTACCCACAGATGGTTTCTGCTAATA
>JAFZQT010000030.1 GCA_017620235.1 Butyrivibrio sp.
AAAGATAGTCCTATATACAACATTTTTAAAACACAAAACAAGCCAAGAGCCCAGTAAACATGGGATTCTTGGCTTTTAAACTGTCGAAAACGGGATATAATTTTAATAAAATATTTATGTTTTTTCAATAAAAAAGACCATGCCAAACGGCACAGCCTTTTTATAGTATAAAATTACTTCTTGTTTACAAGATCCTTAAGAGCCTTACCAGCTTTGAACTTAGGTGCTATAGATGCAGGAATCTTGATAGCTTCGCCAGTCTGAGGATTCTTACCTGTTCTAGCAGCTCTCTTTGTTGTCTCGAATGTTCCGAAACCAACAAGCTGAACCTTTCCTTTTTTCTTGAGCTCTTTAGTAACTGTCTCTGTGAAAGCGTTGAGTGCTGCAGCAGCATCCTTCTTTGAAAGTCCTGCTTCCTTAGCAATTGCATCGATAAGTTCTGTCTTGTTCATGTAATTTCCCTCCAAAAAGAAATTTATTTTACTACATTGCCCATTTTACCACCATTTCAAGTGCATAACAACAAAAAAAAGCGGAAAAATGCGGAAAAAACAAGATTTTTCACAAAAAAAGCTTAATTTTTAGCCGATTAATCATAATACAATACGTAATTTTCGCCGATTTTTCGGAATTTCCGTAATTCCAACCTTATAGAATGTCCTGAAAACCGGGTCTGTAAAGGTGTCTCGGAATACCATCAACCATGATGGGACCTACATCGCCCTGAATCAAAGGTCTTACATACGTGATAAATTCATTGGTTACGTATGTGCCATCCTTGCTGATCCACTCTCTGGGCACGAGTCTCTCATCGTTAGCGATCTTATGAACATCTTTTACCTCAGTTCCTGCCTGATAAGGATCGTCTGAAAGTCTGTTGATTACTACCATCTTGCCGCTGTCGCCCTCGTCGGCTGACTTCATTGCGGCACCGCCAACCTCATAAGCCTCAAGAATATCTACTCTTGATGCACAGTGGCTTGCAGCTCTCTGAAGTGTTGAGAGCTCGATGGCACGTGTCTTACAACCGCACTCGGTAGAAACAACATTGCAAAGGTATCTCGCGGTACCTGTGAGCTGCTTATGTCCAAATGCGTCAACGTACTCAACCGAATTGTCGAGATCACTGACATACTTGCCGTCCTTTGTCCTAATACCCTCAGATACGGCAACTACTATTGATGCTTTGGTCTTCAAAAGAGATTTTATCTTCTTAAGGAAAGCATCCATCTCAAAAGGAATCTCAGGCATATAAATAGCATCAGGTCCGTCACAATCCTCGCCCTTTGCGAGCGCTGTTGCTCCCGTAAGCCAGCCTGCGTTTCTTCCCATTACTTCTACAATAATAACCTGTCCGTGGCTTGTCTCAAGAGACCAGCTGTCTCTTATTATCTCTTTTACGGACGTTCCGATATACTTGGCTGCCGATCCGTAGCCCGGAGTGTGATCCGTAAGCGCCAGATCGTTGTCGATTGTCTTGGGACAGCCGACAAATCTGATATCCGAACCTGTGATAATGGCATAATCTGACAGTTTCTTTATCGTATCCATGGAATCATTACCACCGATATAGATAAAACAGTCAATTTCCAATTTTACAAGGATCTCAAATATCTTCTCGTATATCTCTTTACTTTCAAAAATCTCCGGAAGCTTATATCTGCAAGAACCAAGATATGCCGAGGGAGTTCTTTTCAAAAGCTCGATATCGAGCCCGGATTGAATGTGATCCGAAAGGTCTACATAACGACCTTCCATGAGACCCTGTACGCCGTGGATCATGCCGTAAACCTTTTTGTATCCACGGTCCATTGCGGTCCTGTACACGCCGGCAAGTGAAGAATTAATTGCCGCGGTAGGTCCACCTGATTGCCCAACAATTACGTTTCTTTTCTTTTTCTGCACCATAACTCCAGTCCCCTTTCGAAAGTATAACTCCATTATATTCGAAAAAACGATAACTGTCATTAAAAAAAGAGCCTGATGAACGTTTTTTCGCTCAGCAGGCTCTTTTGAGTATTCTAAAGAAACGTAGTATATCGGAAACTACAAATATATGGAAAAATGCGATTTAGAAGAATTTACCTCTGCGGCTCTTTCCCAAACTGTATGCGATCGATGCGACAACAACGAAACTTACCACAACAATGGCACATACTGTATATAATCTCTTCTTATCATCATCAAGTCCGTTCCAGAATTTGATAGCTTTGTCCAGCTTCTTCTTTCCGAAATCTATAGCGTCTTTTACAAACTCTACCATTGCGTTACCCCCAAATAGAAACAATTTAAATCATTTATCTACTATATATTGTACCTCTGTGAATGTTTTTCCTCAAGTTTTTTTATCACATAGTCTTTCCAAATAAAATCGATGATAGCCGCAACGGGTATTGCAAGAAGAATTCCGATAACACCGAACTTCCTTCCGCCAAGCACGATAGCTATAAGTATCATGAGAGGCGACACTCCGAGGCTCTCCCCAAAGAGTCTGGGCTTAAGTATATATCCGTCAATTGTCTGAAGAATTATTGTAAAGATGATGAACCACAGCGCATACCACGGATTACTTGCAAGTACAAGGATAAATGCTCCTATCGCGCATCCGACGATAGGTCCGAAAGTCGGTGCAAGATTGGTCACTCCGACAATAACAGAGATCAGCACTGAATACGGTTGCCCCGCAATAAGCATGTAGAGAAGGTTCACAACACCAACTATTATTCCGTCAATAATATCAAAACTTATATATCTGATTAGGATCGAATTGCATCTGTCAGACAGGTCACAGGCTCTTTTATATGTCTTTTCATTCATGACAAGTCCCATGAACTTCGAAAAGCTTCTAATCAATCTTCTGTTGTCCAAAAGAAAATAGATCGCAAATATAAATGCGAGAACCATATCAACCATTCCTCTGCCCGCACTTAAAGATCCGCTCACAAAGCTGCCCATGTTCTCCGTGAAATACACGCCGACTCTGTCCAAGATATCTTCGCCGTCATTTGCTATTTCAGTGAGATTAACTCCGAACATTTTTGCCATCTTACTATTTTCAATATCATGCAAAAGCTGCTTCGAAGAATCAACATAAACATTTATGTTGGAAACAAAAATCGTCACACTTTCAACAAGCTGCGGAATCAGCGCAACAAACAATAATGTCACCGAAAGAAGTATGAGTATTATGGTAAAGGCAACAGATAGCTTCCACCTTGTCCTTTCATTCTTTATCTTCTTGAACACTCCGTTTTCAAGAAGGCGCGACACAGGATTGAATATGTACGCGATCACCATACCCAGAAGTACAGGTCTTATTAAGTTAAAAAATGAATCTATCCCTTTGACAATGGAATCCAGATTGGATAATAGTACGTACAAGACAACCGCAGAACACGTAGCTATCGTATATGAAACCCACTTCTTTTTAAACCACTTGTTATTTAACTTCATGTCATTCTCCCGTCTCAAAACAAGTCTTTACAAGTCATATTATTACAATAAAAGCTGGATTTTATCAAGATTTAAAAGACATAACTTAACGGAAAAAGCAGCCATAGATCATATGACTGCTTCTATTCCCAATGTTATCCCAAAATGCCGGTTCCTGTTATTTGACTCCTAGCTGACGCCAGGTGGGTTACCGCAACTGAAATGCCTGTCTTCCTCTCCCATAGCTGGTCTGCGCATGCGCAGGGCCGAAGGCGTGACATTTATAACAGTGATGTAGGAGTCCCGTTTAAAGTAATGTAGGTTCAAATTACACAGGAGTTGTCGGACATCCCAGGAGAACTACCGATGTAGTTCTTGTTCTAATATCATATTATATTCAAACATGTGCATTTTTCAAGGGTTTACGCATGATTTAAGAGTAATTTCACAGATACCTTATATTTATAAAGCGTAAATTAGCTCAAAAATCAGATCTCTTTTGTAGCTTCCTTGAGCCAAGTCTTGATCTTCTCGTCCTTGATAAGCGGCGAAACCCTGTCGTACACTGCCTTGTGGTACTTATTAAGAAGTTCTTTTGCATCAGGTTTCATGCATTTCGTATCAATCGCCTCAAGGTCTATAGGCACATATGTGAGGTGATCGAATCCATAGAACTTGCCGTACTCATTTTCCGAACGGTTTACAACCTCAACAATATTCTCAATACGGATTCCGTGGCTTCCCTCAATATATACCCCCGGCTCGTCTGATACGATCATTCCAGGCTTAAGCTCTGCTTTGTTGGCACCCTCGGAGCTCTTCCATCTGATATTATGCGGACCTTCATGAACATTGAGCATATATCCGATTCCGTGTCCCGTTCCGTGATTATAGTCGATCCCTATATCCCAGAGAGGTCTTCTCGCATATATATCAACATTTCTTCCGGTGCATCCGTCCTTGAAAATTGCATTCGCAAGTTCCAACATTCCGGACACGGTCGCTGTGTAGTGCTTCTTGATCTCATCAGAGATCTCTCCGACTACGATTGTTCTTGTAACATCAGTCGTTCCGCCCATATATGTTCCGCCTGAATCAACAAGGAGCAAGCCCTGTGCCTTTACTTCAGCGGCATTATCTTCAGTTGCTTCGTAGTGCGCCATTGCAGCATTTGCATTATATGCACTGATTGTAGGGAAAGATAATTCAATGAATCCCGGAAGCTCCGCTCTCATGCTATCAAGCTTCATTGCAGCCGAGTACTCCGTCATCGGGATCTTTCCGACATTTTCTTTTACCCAGTAGATAAACTCTGTAAGCTTGGCACTGTCTCTCAAATAAACCTCACGGATATTCTTAAGCTCAGTCTCATTCTTGATTGCTTTCATCATCTCTGTGGGATTTTCTTTGTCTTCAATTACATATCCCGATTCCTCAGCCTTATCTGCGATAAGCTTGTATGTAAGATAATTGGCATTTCTCTTATCAATGAGTATATTTCCTGTAAGTACAAGCTCTGACAGATACTCCGCATACTCTGCGTAATCTTTTAAAACAATATCATTATTCTGACAATATACACGTACTTCGTCTGTAATCTCTTCTTTCTGCACAAAAAGAATAAACATATCATTTGTTATCATTGCATACGAAAGCGCCACAGGATTGCACTCAACGTCATTTCCACGAAGGTTTGTGAGCCACATGATGTCATCAAGTTTGGACAAAAGATACATCGAAGTATTGTATTCCATCATCTTTGCCCTCACATCTGCGAGCTTCTCATTAAATGACTTGCCACAGAGTTCATCTGAAAGAACATACATATCATGGCATGGAAGTGACGGTCTGTCTGTCCAAACTTCTTCCGCAAGATCTTTATCAATCTTTAATTGCGACTTTTTAGCCCCAAACAGATACTCAAGCGCTTCTCCTGATTCTGCCGGAATTACTCTTCCATCAAAACCAAGTGTCTCACCTTTCTTTGCATTATCAGCAAGATACTTGTCCATTGTAGGAACGCCCTCTTCGCCCATCTTATAAAGAATCACTCCTGTTCCTGCAAGCTGGTTCTCTGCCTGAATAAAGTATCTTCCGTCTGTCCAAAGTCCCGCCTCTTTTTCGCTTACGATAAGAGTTCCGTTTGAACCGTCAAACCCACAGAAATACTCTCTTACTTTAAAATAATCAGCCGCGTACTCCGAATTGTGGAAATCAGATGTAGGGATCATATAATAATCGATCCCGTTCTCTTTCATCTTCTTTCTGAGCTGCGACAATCTGTTCTTAATTGTTTTGTTCTCTGTTCCCATATCAATTTCTTCCTCTAAAATATTACTACTCACAATTCATGGTACACCAAATGCACCGGAATTGTGAGTAGTAGATGAATTTTTTTCTCAAATATTAAAGTCCGTACTTCTTAACTATAAGAGGCACAACCTTTGATGATCCGATTCTGCTGCATCCTGCTTCTGCATATGCTACAGCATCCTCAATTGTGCGGATTCCGCCGGCTGCCTTGATCTTAACATCAGGGCCGATGTTCTTCTTAAAGAGCTCGATGTCCTCAAGAGTTGCACCTGCGCTGCCAAATCCTGTTGATGTCTTGATGTAATCAGCCTTTACCTCAGTAACGATCTTGCAGAGCTCTTTTTTCTCATCCTCTGTAAGATAACAGGTCTCGATAATAACTTTAAGGAGCTTATCTCCGCAAGCCTTTCTGATTTCTTCAAGTTCCTTCTTTACTTCGTCATATCTGTGATTCTTTACATCACTAACGTTAACAACGGTGTCGATCTCCTCTGCTCCGTCCTTGATCGCTTCTTTTGCCTCTACAACCTTAGCCGCTGTGCAGCTGTAGCCGAGAGGAAATCCGATAACAGTACAGAGTTTAAGGTTATCACCGTACTTATCATGTGTCCTCTTTAAATATGTGGGCGGTATGCAAACCGTCGCTGTTTTGTACTTAACTGCCTCGTCACAAAGGCTTACGATGTCTTCCCATGTTGCGTCTGCCTGAAGCTGAGTGTGGTCAATAAGTTTTATAATTTCTTTCTCGTCCATATTGAACCCCTTTCTTAATCCCTGTCCTTCATATCCATATAGCCCTTTCTGGGCTCGATTGCCATATATGCAGGACGAATAATCTTGCCGTTATTGGCAAGTTCTTCCATTCGATGAGCACTCCATCCTACGATTCTCGCCATTGCAAAAATTGTGGGATAAAGCTCCTCGGGAAGTCCCAACATACGATACACAAATCCTGAATAGAAGTCAACATTTGCACTTACACCCTTGTACATAGTGCGCTCTCCGCTAATGATCTGCGGTGCAAGTTTCTCAACGAGCTCATATAACTTGAGCTCTTCCTCACGGCCTTTTTCTATTGCAAGCTTCTCAACAAAGCTCTTTAATACCATTGCTCTCGGGTCTGACTTGGAATAAATGGCATGTCCGATACCGTAAATAAGTCCCGCCTTATCAAAGGCCTCCTTATTAAGTATCTTCTTAAGATATGCCGCTACTTCTTCCTCATCGTCCCAGTTCTTTACGTTGGCTTCAATATCATCAAACATGTGCACAACCTTGATGTTTGCACCACCGTGTCTGGGTCCCTTAAGCGAACCGATAGCTGCTGCGATAACCGAATATGTATCGGTCATACTTGAGCTGACTACGTGTGTTGTAAAAGATGAATTGTTACCGCCGCCGTGTTCCATATGAAGCACAAGGCAAATATCAAGAAGCTTTGCCTCAAGCTCAGTGTACTTACAGTCAGGTCTAAGCAAATACAAAATAGTCTCTGCCGTTGACAGCTCCTCAAGCGGAGGGTGAATAAAGAGTGTATTCCCCTCGTGATAGTGGTTATAAGCCTGATATCCGTAAATAGAAAGTAACGGGAACAAACTTATAAGCTGAAGGCTCTGCCTCAATACATTTGGAAGTGATGTATCATCCGCAAGATCATCGTAAGAGTAAAGAGTAAGAACACTTCGCGCAAGTGTATTCATCATATCCCTGCTCGGAGCCTTCATGATTATATCTCTTACAAAGCTTGTGGGAAGACTTCTGTAAAAGCCTAGAAGTCTGTTAAAATCACCAAGTTCTTTTTTGCTTGGAAGCTTATCAAAAAGAAGCAGGTAAGCACATTCCTCAAAAGCAAATCTATTGTCATCCGACGCTGCCTTTATGAGTTTCTTAACATCATATCCTCTAAAGTACAGCTCTCCGTCCTTTGGAATGCTCTGTCCGTCTTTTTCTTCCTTCGCAACAATTTCTGAAATACGTGTAAGGCCTGTAAGCACGCCTTTTCCGTTTAAATCTCTAAGTCCTCTTTTTACGTCATACTTGACAAAAAGCTCATTTTCTATCTGATCAGCAGCTTCTGACAGTTTGGCAAGCTCAACTATCTCAGGTGTGTTTTCAGAGTAAATATTCTTTCCGTTTTCCATCCGCACCTCCGTTTAAGCATTTAAATTTTTGCTCAAAGACCGAAAAAATCTTTAACTGCGCCTTCCATCTCAGTCTTATCAACAACTTTCTTGTGTCTGATCTCTGCGGTTCTGATTGAAGAAACCGCCTCAGGGATCTTAACTCCTGAAACCGCGGAGAGTTCGTCAGCAAGTTCGAAATCTCCCTTGGAATCATCTCCTTTACCAAGAGCGTTCATAACGCTTCTTGTGAATTTGAAGGGACTTGCGGTTGATGCAATAACTGTAGGAGTCTTATCGCCAGTCTCTTCTGTATATTTGCTGTAGACAGCACTTGCTACAGCTGTGTGTGTATCCATTAAATAGCCTGTCTTTTCAAATATATTTCTGATAGTATCAAATGTCTCCTGCTCTGTAGCATATCCGCCAAAGAAATCAACGAGCTTTGATCTCATATCATCTGTTATCTCATATTTTCCGTCCTTAGAGAGCTTGCCCATGTACTCAGCATCAGCTACGGCGTTGTCACCGGAGATATGATAGATGAGTCTCTCAAGGTTTGACGAAATAAGAATATCCATTGAAGGTGAAGCTGTAAGTACAAATTCACGATTTCTGTCATATTCTCCCGTCTTGAAGAAGTCGAAAAGCACCTTATTTGAGTTTGATGCACAGATGAGCTTTCCGATGGGCACACCCATATTCTTTGCGTAGTAAGCTGCAAGAATATTACCGAAATTACCTGTAGGTACTACTACATTGATAGGATCGCCGTCTGCAATCCTTCCCTCTTTCAAAAGCTTTGCATAAGAATATACATAATACACGATCTGGGGAACCAAACGTCCTATATTGATGGAGTTTGCAGATGAGAACTGGAATCCCTTCTCATCCATTTCTTTTGCAAGCTTATCGTCTGTAAAGAGCTTCTTTACTCCTGTCTGAGCATCGTCGAAGTTTCCTTCGATACCGATAACACATGTGTTGTCACCCTTCTGTGTTACCATCTGCTGTTCCTGAATAGGGCTGACGCCGTGCTTAGGGTAAAAAACTATGATCCTTGTGCCCGGAACATCTGCAAATCCTGCAAGAGCAGCCTTTCCAGTATCTCCACTTGTAGCTGTAAGAATAACGATCTCATTCTTTGCGTTGTTCTTCTTAGCTGCTGTTGTCATGAGATATGGAAGAATTGAAAGTGCCATATCCTTAAAAGCAATAGTTGCGCCGTGGTACAGTTCAAGGTAAAAAGCACCGTCTGCCTCTGAAATTGGAGCTATTTCTTTAGTATCAAACTTTGAATCATATGCATGTGAGATGCAATACTTAAGCTCTTCCTCTGTATAGTCGGTAAGAAGAAGTCTCATTACCTCGTATGCAGTACCCTGATAGTCAAGCTGTGCAATCTCTCTTAAAGTCTTCTCAAGATGTGGTATATGATCAGGGACATACAAACCTCCGTCCGGTGCAAGTCCTCTGAGAATCGCCTCTGAAGCCTTAATATTACCCTGTGCTCCTCTGGTGCTACTGTACAAAACTTCCTTCGCCATTGCTTTTACTCCTCTTTTATTGATACAATATTTAAAAATAAATGATTTAAGGACAAAAAATAGAGCCCTTAAGTTAAAATTATAACATACAAACCGGGGGATTGTGTGAAAAAAAATAATTCTGTAGGAGTTTACGAGACAACTTTAAAAGACGGAACCCCATCCTTCAGGGCTTCCATAACATATTGCGGAAAGCACATCGCACTTGGCTCTTTCCCTTGTAAAAAGGAGGCTGCCAAAGTTTACCGCGAAGCAAAGAGAGTGTTAGACCGTTTGTCCATAAACATCGAATCGTACACTTCATCCATGACTCTTCCCTTCGAAAAATTTGTTTCGCTAATAAATTACCGCGATAAAGGAATGTATATTGCCACTCCTATCTATTTGGAAAAAAAATATTTTACTTATTACCTTTCAAAAGATGAAAAATTAAAATTCGACATAGACGATCTCTTCTACTATTCATCTCACAAAATTATGAGAAGAGGCTCTCATCTGTTCGTTGCAGACTACGGAAGCCAGTTATCCGTCCTTCAGAGGTACGGCATAAACAGCTACTCGGTAAAAGGACGCGACTACCGCTTTGCAAATGACGATCCAACGGACCTCAGATATGAAAACATAATCATACTCAACAGATACCGCGGCGTCAGGCAGTTTGTAGAAAAAGGTTTTGTACGCTATAAAGCCGTGATCCACGTAAAGAGCAACTATGTTATCGGCAAATACAACAGCGAGGCGGAAGCTGCGATCGCATACAACAAAGCTGCCGATATCCTTCTGAAAAACGGCATAAAAAAGAACTTCTCCATAAACTACGTAGAAGATCTCACGCCATCTCAATATGCAGATATTTACCACAAAACAAAGATTTCAGACAAAATATACGGGCTGAAGGTTTTAAAATAACCTTCAGCCCGTTATGGTGAATGTGAATTGGTGGTAATCTTACACGTAATTCATCTCGTCGAATACGACAAGTCTCTGCTTCTCATATTCTTTTAACTGTCTGTCCTTTTCAATCTGCTCAGCCTTTGCCTCGCCTCTTGCTATCACGTTGTTTTCAACAACGAAATCAAGGAATTTATGATACTTCTCTTTATCCTTTATTATCTCCTGCATATTATCGATAGTATAAATGCAGTTCTCTCCGCGGCTCTTAAACTGGAAGCTGCACTCAAAGATAACATCGTCAAAGAGCTTTATCTTCATTTTCTTAGGTCCCTTTGCAATAGCCAGATTGACGCATGCATAGTTGAAGTTCTTTACACGTACCTTACTCTCCTCTTCACCCATAACAGTTCCTTCATAGTTAAGAAGAACTCTGGGGTAAATTCTCTTCTGGAAAGTAGGAGGGTCAAGTCTCTTCTTCGTATTGAGCAAAATATCGTCGTAACTTCCGCTATCCTTAATGATCTCAGAAGGAAGTGGCGGAATTCTGTTAAATACAAGATTGAGCCAATCGTTATAGCTTTCCTTGTAATCTATAATCTCCATTGCGTAACGCCATGTATTCTTGTTTCTCTTTACATAAACAAGCTTTGTAAGAACATTGGTATCGCAATTCTCCCAATTAAGACTTACAGGAACCATAGCTTCTTCGTTGATATAATATGGCTTGTCGAACTGAACCGAAAGACCTTCTTCTGAAATATCAACTGTAGTACCCTGGATCTCTTCACCGTCAACAGTAAATGTACAAGGAACTTCCAAAGGAATTCTCTCTGTTCTTCTGTACGCAACACGTCCGTCAATAAACAGAACAGCCATGACCATATAGTACAGGTTCATGATCATCCAGAATAAAACTACTCCCGGACCAAACGATGAACTGTCGAAAATTACAGCTACACATCTGAATATACCAAACAACGAAAGTGCTATAAGAAGCAGGAACGGGATCATATAGAGCTCGTAGTGCTGCTTACCGCTGAGCTGACTCTTCGCCGTAACCTTAAACTTCTTAAGAGTAATTCCGAAAGTCTCTAAAACTATGGGAAGAAGCATATAAGGGAACATGATAGTCTCATATATGCCCGTCCACTTATTAGAGCGGACGTTCCCTGAGAGCTGGCTCAAAGCCAGATTTGAAGTCAGGTACATCGGAAGCCAGAATGCCAATACCTGCGGCAGGGTACATTTGAATATTGTAAACCCGAAAACAGCGTACAAGATAGGTGATATCATGTATACAAGTCTTTTAACCGGTGAATACCAATACCAAATTGATGCCCAATAATTCATTTTTTGAGAAAGAGAAAGATCTTTTGCAGTGTATATGTGCATCTTTCTTCCTGTTGCAATAACGCCTCGTCCCCAGCGGATACGCTGCTGGATAAGGTTAGGAATATCTGTGGGCGAAAGACCTGAAGCCAAAGGATCGCTTGTTCCAAGGCAGACAAAACCTGCTCTCTGAATCAGGATACCTGTAGCAAAGTCCTCTGTAATAGCCTCTGTATAAAAACCTCCAATGCTCTCAAGAGCTTCCCTAGCAATAATAGTATTTGAGCCACCATAAATAACACTGTTACTCTTTGTTCTGGCAGCCTGAATATCCTTATAGAAATAATCCTGTTCGTTAGGAATTCTGTTTTCTGAGAAAAGATTAAACTGGAACAGGTCAGGATTGTAGAAATTCTGAGGTGACTGGATAAAGCCGATCTTTACCTTGTCCTCCTCTTTCTTTCCTTCATTCTTCATCTCAGCATCAACAAGATACGGCACGAGCTGCATCAAAAACCTCTTCTGAGGAATCATGTCCGCATCAAAAGTAACAACGTAAGGAGATGTGGAGTTTGCAAGAGCGTGGTTAAGGTTACCTGCCTTCGCACCGATATTATTGGCACGCTTAAGGTAATTTACACCCATCTTCTTTGCAAGTTCTTCCATCTCAGGTCTTCTGTTATCGTCGCACAGGTAGACATGCACCTTACTCTTGTCGGGATAATCCATATTTTTGCAGCCATTAATGGTCTTGTACAAAAGCTCCGGTTCCTCACTGTATGTAGAGATATAAACATCTATGTGAGGGAATCTTTCCTTCGGCACATCAGGGACCTTATAATCATGCGCTGTATGCATGTTCATAAAGTGGACGAGAGCTTCTACCATACCAAGTGCTTCAAAAACAAGGAGAATAACGCCGCATACTACCGACAACGCACCTGCTCTGAAGGGAATTGTAAAAAATATTCTCCAGACCAGATACAGCACAGAAAAAAATGTGTTTATCCAAAAGCAAATTTTTATTTTCATATTAGTTATCTCCACGGAAGAATTTGAAAGCTTCTTCGTCGATGTTATGAGGATAGTATTCGACTATAAGATAATCGTATCTTTCCCCACTCTCATACTGTTTCTTAATGTACTCACCTACATTCATGCCATCCATCTTTTCCAAAGACCATATAGCATCAAGTTTGCTACACATAGGTGCCATGAAAGGAATAACAGGTCCAAAATATGAATCTCTTATCATGAGCACACTTGGTCCGTCAGGATTATCGAGATTCTCGATATTTTCAAGGTTTGTAACCTGATCAACATAGAGTGAATACTGTGAGTCTACATAATAGTCAATATCGGGCTTAAGAACATCCATATCCAAAAGAGTCTCAGAATATGTACCTTCCAAAGTCTCCTCATCATCCATTATGTATGTTCTCTTATAATGACCGTCAAAAGTAGGAAGAAGTGCTGTAAAATCTTCAAGTCCGGAGTATGCTATTCCGGTATCTCTTCCCATTGATCCAAGCATATGACCTTTATAAACCTCTTTGGTATATGCCTTGTCGGATAAATAAAATCCTGTAGGATCAAAATTTGCACCATATCTTTCATTGAGCTCATCGATCATTACCTTAGTAGCTTCGAATGCTGCAGGAACAGTCCAATGGTGATCGGTCTTAAAGAATGCCTGATCATAAGGAATATCCTTACTTGGAACAACCTCTCCGAGATTGATACTCGGAACTCCGAGTCTGTTGAGATAAAGCATCATCTCATATGTATCCTCAGTTGGATTGTTTACGGGCATTCCAATTGCAAAGTCAGAATACTGTCTGCTGTACTTTGAAGGAGCCATAACAAAGAGCACCTTTGTTCCGTACTTCTCAACATAATTCTGAAGTTTCCTTACTCTAAGTGCGCACTCAAAGATATTCTTTTCTTCATCACGGTAAAATGATGCGTAATGAAGAAATCCATTATTGTCTTTGACAAATTCAAAGGCGTTAAACTCTTTTTTACCCATAGTCTTCTGTAAAAGGCCATAAGTTTCAATAAAATGAGTCTTTCCGACAATGTCATCCTGCATAACTTCTTCAAACTCTGACGGCAATTTGTCGGGCTCATTCAAATGTTTGTTTGCTTCTTTGATAAAAGCATCTTTATTCAAGTAAATATTTACGGCACTGAACGAAAACATTGCCAGCAGGAAAACTACCGCAAATATTCTTTTTTTAACAAAATATTTCATAACGGCACCTTCCCTTAAAAGTTAAAGTAAATAAACGGATTGTAGCTTCCGATAACCAGATAACTCACGCTTATTATCATCATAGCCAGCATTAGGACCGGATATGCGATCGAATATACCTTATGCCAAGCTGACTCCTCATGTTCATGGAACCACTTGTTCATCATAGGTATAACCGGTGCCGAGAAGAGGATTCCCAAAATGAATACCGGTAAATACTCCCTAAGCATCATAAACGCTGTATCGCTAAATATTCCGTTGTTGTTTGCTCCGAACATATTAAGGTAAAAACGTCCTGCCTGATAAATATCATCAGCTCTGAAAAGCACCCACTGAAAATTAACTATAAGCAAGGTATATGCATGCTTTAAAAATGTGTTGTGCACACGGTTATCAAAATCCAAAAGTCTCTCAAGAAGCTGTAATACAAAAAAGAACATTCCCCAAATAATAAATGTCCAGTTTGCACCGTGCCAGATACCTGTAAGAAGCCATACTATAGCAAGGTTTCTTACCATCGTATCCCTGTTTGCAACTCTGTTTCCTCCGAGAGGAATATATACATACTCTCTGAACCAGTCAGTCAAAGAAATATGCCAGCGCTTCCAGAACTCCGAAACAGATCCCGCAATATAAGGATAGTTGAAGTTCTCTTTGAACTTAAATCCAAAGCAAAGTCCAAGACCTATCGCCATATCGGAATATGCCGAGAAATCATAATACAGCTGCAATGAATAAGCGATTGATCCAAGCCATGCAAGTGTAGCGGGAACAGAAAGCTTATCGGTACCGATACGTGACCAGTTGAATACGTTGTCAGCTATTGTACCAAAGCTATTGGCAAGTATAATCTTCTTTCCAACTCCGACTGCAAAACGTGAAAGACCAAGCGCGATCTTATCTATACTGCTCTTTCTGTCTCTGATCTGCTCTGCGATAGTATTGTACTGTACAATAGGCCCCGCAATGAGCTGAGGGAAGAACGCAACATAAAGTCCTACATAAAAAGGATTTTCCGCCTTTGTCACACCCCTGTACACGTCAACAACATATGACAATGCCTGGAATGTGAAAAATGAGATTCCAATAGGAAGTGCAATCTTCAAGTCAGGCAACAGCCCCTTGAAACCACTGTTAATAATTCCAACTACAAATCCAAGGTATTTGAAGAAAAAGAGCACCGAAATATTCCCAACTATCGAAGCGATGAGCAATCCCTTCTTAACCTTGCTATCTTCAACTTTCTCTATAATGATCGCAATTATACTGTTAAACAGTATGGATCCGATCATAAGAAATACGTAAACAGGCTCTCCCCATGCATAGAACACAAGGCTGGCGATCAAGAGCCATATATTCTGTGCCATTCTCGAAAAAGAGAGCAAATAATATCCCAGAAACACTATTGGGAAGAAATATACCAAAAATGGTATGCTGGAAAATAACATTCTTTACCCCTTTCTCTGAATCAGATATGACGGAATGATAAGTAACAACAAAGCTGCAATGAGCAAGAGTTCTCTGATACCCTCAACAGATGTGTCATATTCGGCACCTTCAAGGAGACTTCCAAGGTCAACCTGTATTATCTTGCCATGCTTTTGTATGAAATTCTTGATTACATAGATCTCATCCATATAATCATCCGTATATCTTGATAATGTCACACCGTCTTTTTCATATGATGCAAGATGATAATTACCCGGATTATCCTCTGTAGGATCGAGATAATCATCAGCCCATCTGTACCACTCTCTTACCTGAGCAGACTTAAGATACGCAGTTGTCTCATCTATAACATCAAATAAGTGTTCCTCAGAAAGATGATACTGGCGAAGATACGCAAATCTGCTCTTCAAAATCTTCATGAATTTCTTATCATTGCATATCTGTGCATAAATATCTCGTGTCTGGAACGCGAGATCTCCCAGATCCATCTCAACAAGGGGGTTGTTATTCATAGCCTGGTCATAGTCCCATACAGGTCCGATCTTGAGCTTTTCGCCCGAGTTCTTATACATGTATGTAGAGTGTTTACCGGCATCGTAATTTCCAAAAAACTCATTTATAAGGAAATAGTCTGCAAATGACTGTGTATCAATATACTGGTCGTACGTTCTGAATATTGAATAGTCATCCGAATAAACGACTTTTTCCATTTTTGAAAAATCTTTTTCAATGTACTCTTTGGTCGCATCGGTAAGCTTAGCCTGAGACGGATACTTAAGACCGATCCAGTTATCATAAGGTTTTACTTCACTTATAACTTTTCCTGAAATTCTGCCGTAAGTATCAAGCATTACATCAGTAGATGTTTTTCTGTCTCTTCTTACGATATAGCTTGAATACACGTTCTTGGGCTTATACTTGTCGAGTTTAACTCTGTCATCTCCTCTTGAAATTGTTTCCATAAGAAGATATACGCCCTGATATGTATATACACCGTTCTTTTCCATCATAACTTCACAGAATCTGCTGTCAGGAGCCATACTGTTACCATCGATCTCAGATGCAATTCTGTAAGCAAGATAGTTTCTTATCATGCTCTTATCAGCCATACTTCCGTTGAGAACCCACTCAGAGCCCTTACCCATTCCAAGGATATCTGCATCGTTCTCTTCTCCGCCTGCCAGAACGGTCTTTATCTTATACTGTTTTTTATCATATCCGATTGATGAATGTCCCTTCATCTTGATACGGATCTTACTATTAAATGAAACGGGGGTTGCGAGACTATTGTCTCCTGTTCCGCCGTCAATTACCTTGATGTTTCCCGTTACATAGGGATCATCACCCGAAAGGATCTCCTGGCCATCTCTGTATTTCTTATATAGAGGCATTTCTTTATCAACTGAAATTACAACAATCGGAAGATTTGTATGGAAACCCGCTTTTACTTTATATTCATTGCCTAAATATTGAAGCGGATCTTCAGTTGATGAATCGGGAGTAAGCGTTGCATATGTTCCGGAATTCTTTTCCTTCAGACTTTCATCTGAACTAAACAGTGTCAAAACTCCCATAGCCACGATTACAAGAAGAAAAAGGGCAATAAGAACCTTTCTTTCACTAAATTGAATTTTCTTACGCATTTAGTCGCCCCATTTACTCTTATAATTACTGGTTGATCTCTTCGTCCTGTCTTACAAGACTAACTGACTTGATTCCTACTTTTGCAGAGAAATTAGGAACAAATGAACCGTTAGCCTTCTCACGCTTCTTAAGGATTGTCTCTGAAATTTCATAGATAAGCTCTGCTACATTCTTGTCTTTGTTGACATTCTGAAGCTTCATGATAGCTTTTCCTGCAAAGAAAGAAGCAATTTCCTTATCAATATCATCTACCTTGTCAGCCTCTGCCTTCATAACGATCATGATTCTCTCGTTGTCTCTTACAACACCGAAGAGTACAAGGAATACGAAAATAATGAATGTTCCGATTCCTGCCATGATATAGTCAGATACACCGCAAGTAATACCAATTGCTATTGCCCAGAAAATATAAGCTGTGTCTCTGGGATCCTTGATGGCTGTTCTGAAACGAACGATTGACAACGCACCAACCATACCAAGTGACAAAGCAATGTTATTACCGATTACATTCATAACAAGTGTTGTTACAAGTGCAAGCATAACAAGGGAAACATTGAATTTACGACTGTAAACTGCTCCTGAATGAGATACTCTGTATGAGATGTATATCATAAGACTCAAAATACATGCTGCTACAAAGTTAAGAATTACATTCTGAATTGATAAACTTCCTGCTTTGTCCAATAGTCCTGTGTAAAGATACTCTTTCATTTTTTTACTCTCTCTTTCTCTTTCTCGTTTTTCCTTTTATTTTGCAAATGATCTTGAACGACCATATTTACTGTTTGATACTCTGGGCTTGTCTACAATATCAAGTGTTTGCTTAATATATGAGAATAGGAACCCATTGTATTTAACTTCCATTGTTGTTTCCGAAGGATCGGCAACTCTGTATGACTCAATGTCATCCTTAAAGAACTGTGAAGGATCTTCCAACGCTCTAAGATTCATATCGAACGTTATTCTTATATCATTGAATTCGTTCATAAAAGCCATTCTGTCATATTCAACGATACACTTAGGAACATATCCCTTCGTATTCATAAAAGTATAAAGTCCGTGAGCTAAATGCTCAGGTCTCTCCAATAAGAAAGTATAGTCCCCATCTATCATACTCTCCGCCTCTTCGAGACTTAGACTAAGCGATCTTTTTCTCTGGAAATCGCCCTCTTTAGCTTTAAGCTCGAGCTTGATGATATTGGTCTGACCATCATAAATTCTCATTCTGATCTTCTGTCTTTTATCCAATCCATCAAGTTTTTCCATATAATCATTATCATGGAATGTGTCAAAATAAAGTGATCTTATTGTATAACCACCACCATCCCTATTATGCGGATCGGCGTCCATGATCTTCTCAAGCTTGCTCTTGTAAATGTATATCTCATCTGTACCAATGATATACTTTAGTTCTTTTCTACTTACATCAAGCATATTCACCTCCCGTAATATATATCATCATAGGTGCGGAACTGAATATCCTCGCCTTTTGAGCGCATCTGGATCAGATAACCCAAAACTGCAAATACTGCAGCGATGCAAGCATCTACAACTATGTCGTTATATACACCCGTGTATATAACAGCAAACATCACTCCTGCTCCTA
>JAFZQT010000031.1 GCA_017620235.1 Butyrivibrio sp.
AGTGCCGAAACCGCCGGCATTATCATCCTTCCGCGTCTCCGTCTGCAGCGGCTTCCCCTGCGGTATATCACCTTCCGGCAGAGCGCAGTCTCCCCTTGTTTCGGTCCCGGTCTTCTCCGCCGCTGCCGCGCCGGCCGAAAAATGCAGTGTATATGCCGGCCTGCTCTCTTCAAAAGAAGCGATGAGCTCTTTGTAATCGTAAGCCATTCTGAAATAAACTTCGTTTACGATGGCAAGAGTGGGGATCTCATAAAGAGAAGTATTGAGCCATGTGCCGTTTGTTTCGATAGTAAGTCCGCACTCGGCATCTGTACCTATTGTGAAGTCTTCATATCTGGGGTGCCAGAGACGAAGGAAGTCTACGTAAGATTTTTTGATCCATGTAACTTTGGAAAGATATGTGAGTTCGTCTTCCTTAAATCTGAGATCGCAGTAAGCAAGGATCTGCTTCTTGATCTCTTCAACCATCTCTGCGGTGAATTTTACATCCTTGTTTCTGCACTTGAATGACCATGTTGTAGTGTAGTCAGGGAAGTTGTGATAAATTGCCTGTCCCATTGAAAACTTGTAAAGATCGGTTTCCAGAAGGCTTTTAATAATGTTCTCCATAATTTACTCCTTAATAATTATTTGAGTTTTCCTGTAGATCTCAGATATTCGAGAAAAACACTGTTTATTTCGCTTTCATGTACGTTGGGATTGTTTCTTATCTCTGTGCCGGAGGTCTTTATCACCTGACGGTCCACAAGAGTAAAAGTGTGATCGGGATAAATTGCTCCCAATTTGTCGACGTATGAAGGCTCGCCCGTGTACCAGGTAAAATGCGCACTGTCAGGACTTATACCTGCATTATTAAATAGTTCGTCGCACCATAGAACCCAGTTTTCATGAGTAAAAGTTCCGTCGAGACCGAGTTTTTTGTCATCAATCTTAATTACAATGACGCGGTCTTTCTCGTTCTCATACATCTTCTGAACCAGACGTATCCTTGTTTCGAAGTCGATGAAATCGCGACCTCTGTCAGTCTGGTATCCGCAGACGGCGAGAATGATCTTGTCATTTTCATCAAGAGCTCTTTTTATCAGGGACTCGTGCCCTTTGTGCATCGGTATAAAACATCCGAACACAATTCCAATATTGATCATTTTATTTCCTCTTGATATTTCGTTTTGGGTATTATACCATTTTTTTCTCAGTATTCAAAAGTGTGATAAGATGTACATATTACTAATGCTTTCCGAGTAGGCGGGATGCGGATTAAGGGAGAATACCTATGAGTTCTAAGGACAGGGTGCTGGAATTTTTGGAACATAATAAAGAAGATTATATTTCCGGTGAGTTCATGGCGGAGAGTCTCGGACTCTCAAGGACTGCTGTCTGGAAGGCGATAAAAGAGCTCAGAAAGCAGGGATATGTTATTGAGGCATCAAGCAAGAAGGGATATCTTCTTGGGATGTCAAACGACATAATCTCTGAGCTTGGGATTCTTGCTGAATTAGAAGATGTTTCAAAAAATTCTTTGTCATCTGTGCTTGTTAAGCAAGGCATGATACATATACATGAATCGCTCGATTCAACAAACAGAACCGCCAAAGAAATGGCAATTTCAGGAGCTCCGGGCGGGACAGTGGTTATAGCTAAGAGTCAGACTTTGGGAAAAGGCAGGAGAGAGCATGAGTTCTTTTCACCTGAAGGCGGAATATATATGAGTATTATTCTGACTCCGGAGATGCTTCCAAGTCTCGAACCTGACGTTGTCACTGCGCTTGCGGGTGTTTCTGTCTGCGAGGCGGTGCAGACTTTATGCGGAATAGAGCCGGGGATAAAGCCGGTGAACGATCTTTTTGTTGATGGGAAAAAAATCTGTGGAATTCTCGTAGAGTCAGGCACAGAGTTTGATACGGGAACTGTTCAGTGGATCGTTATAGGTATTGGTATAAACTTTGATTCCGATATCAATGAATTTCCTAAAGAACTTAAGAGCATCGCAGGAGCTCTTTTCGAACCCGGAAAAGCAACAATCACAAAGAACAGACTTATTGCTGCCATTATATGCAATCTCTTAAGGCTGCGTGCGGAGAGCACGAAAGATGTCATGAAAGCATATAATGACAGGCTTATCTGAGAATCTGTGAATAGTCATCTGGCTATTTCGTAGCCAAGTTCGCGGATGTTTTCAAGGTCTTTTTCCAAAGATACTCCTTTTACAGTGAGCATGTCACCTGAAATTGTGGCATTTGAGCCGGATCTGAAAAAAGAAATTCCGGCATCTTCAATAATATCTCTTCCTGCTGCAAAGCGGATTTCAGACTTTGGAAGAATGAATTTGAAAATGGCGATAATTCTTCTAAGTTCATCTTCAGACAGATACGGATATGATTCCATGGGTGTTCCTTTGATTGGCTTTAACATGTTGATCGGTACGGATTCAGGACGCACTTCTCTCAAAGCAATAGCCATATCTATTCTATCTTCCCAACTTTCTCCGACACCAAAGATTCCTCCGCTACAAAGTTCAAGTCCGGCTTCATGGACCATTTTCATCACTTTGATCTTTTCATCGGTAGTGTGCGTTGTGCATAGCTTCCCAAAGTATTTTGGACTAGTTTCGATATTGTTGTGAACGCGCTTAACACCTGCATCTTTTAGCTTTTTTAGATCTTCTTGTGATAGTAATCCCAGAGATACGCATGGGATCAGGTTAGTTTCCGAGATTATTCCTTTTATGTTTTCACATATTTGATCAAGTTCTTGGGAATTGACTTTTCTTCCCGATGAGACCTGACAGTAATGGGTTATTCCGGGAGTATTTCGCTTCTTTGCATCAGCGACTACATAGTTTTTATTTCTTACTTTATATTCCGAAATATCGGCGTTTGAACAGCTGGACTGTGCACAGAACTTGCAGTTTTCCGAGCAGCGTCCGCCTTTCACGCTCATGATCGCGCACATGTCAAAACTGTTTCCGTTATATTTTTTCCTTATCTCATCTGCAGCAGAAGCGACTTCCTCAAGATTTGCGTCGATCAGGAATAGAGCTTCGTCTTTTGTAATATCTTTATTGTTTAATACTTTTTCTTTTAATTCATTTACAGTCATCGTTATGCTCCTTGTTAATGTAGTGGTGAATTCGTCGATTGCATTTTAGTATAAGCAATAAAAATATATTGTCAACCTGATGAATAAATAAGTTGACAATAATAAGATAGAAATATATACTTCGTAAAGTGTGAGAACGTTTTTCTATGAAAACAGATTGAAAGAAGGAACAGCTATGACCGAACAGAGTAATAAGACAAAAAGACTTGTTGTAAGTGCGCTTTTTGCAGCGCTTTTATGTATAGGAGCATATATAAGTATTCCACTACCTATTCCCGGAGCACCTCATATAACAATGGTAAATTTTGTGCTTTTGCTGATAGCACTGTTATTCAATGTGGGAGAGTCATTTCTCATTGTTGCAGTATGGATGCTTCTTGGAATAGTGGGTATTCCTGTATTTATAGGAGGAAAGGGTGGTATTGCTTATCTTATCCAGCCTTGGGGAGCTTATACTTGGGCATTTATCGTAGTAGCAGTTCTCCTTCCGCTTATCAGAGGAAAGTCCTACAATCGCATAAGATACACAATAACAGCGATTATTGGCGTTGTACTTATTGATTTGATAGGTATGTTCTATCTCATGGCTATGTCACACTACAACTTGTTAACAGGCTTTGCAACGGGATTTTTGCCTTTTATCTTACTTGATCTTGTCAAAGCTGTTGTGGCAGCGCAGATAATTCCTGCATTTAAAAAAGTTTGCGGATGATTGTCGATTTATTGATGATAAACAGTTTATTAAATTCTGGTAAACAATATTGATATTTAGCTGTTGGATGCTATAATATACTTAATTCGGGAGAGCTCCTGCCATATAAGTGGAGAAGTTTAAACTCGGGAGAGTCCCTGCCATATAAGTGGGAAAGCTTAAACTCTAAGAGGACTGTTATTGCAGTCCTCTTAAATTTTGTTGAGGAGTCTGAATGGAAGGATTAAGAATATATAGTGTGTCAGATGAGTATATTAATTACCTGAGGAACACAGAGCCAAAAGTCTATTCAAATAAGCAGGGTAACAGAACACACACCAGAAAATATATAGGAACTGTTTTGGATATTAATGGATATAAATACTTTGTGCCGATGTCATCTCCTAAAGATACTGACTATCAGTGGGCTGGAGATGGCAAGGTGATTAAGAAAAGCATTGTGCCCATAATAAGGATAACTGAGAAGAATAATGGTATTAAGGAATTAAAGGGAACTCTGAGGATTAGTCATATGATTCCGGTTCCAATCAGTGAATTAGAATTATATGATCTTGATAATGAAGAAGATACTGACTATAAGGCATTAGTGCAATCAGAAGTGATATTTATCCGTAAGAATGCGGCAAAGATAGAGAATAATGCCAAGCTTATGTATAAGCAAAAAGAAGCTAATGATGAGACTGCCAAGTATGTCAAGACAGCTTTGAATTATAAGAAGTTGGAAAAACTCTGCGATGAATATCTGAAATAAGATATAACCATATCATAGATTAAATCTATGGATAACAGCAGAAACTAAGTATTTTTAAATGGGAAGGTTTATTGCTAGAATGACCTCATTACATTATTACGCTAAATCGGGAGGCATAGAAATGAGCAATATAACTACACCACAGAGATATGATTTTGTCGGAAGCTTTTTGCGTCCGAAGGCACTTAAAGATGCAAAAGCAGCTTTTAGTGAAGGAAAGATCAGCGCAGAGGAGTTGGACAGCGTTGTTAATGAAGAGATAAAGAAAGTTGTTGCTAAGCAGAAGGAGCTGGGATACCACGTGATCACAGACGGAGAGTTCAGAAGAACATTTTGGCATCTTGATTTCATGTGGGGATTCGAGGGAGTAGATCACAAGGCTACAGGAAAGGGAGTTCCTTTTAACGGAGAGCTTGCGGTACTTGATGATACATTCCTTACAGGAAAGATCAAGGCAAAGGCACATCCTTTCGTAGAATATTTCAAGTTCCTCAAGCAGTTTGAGGATGAGAATACGGTTGCAAAGTACACAATTCCTTCACCTGCACAGACATTCCAGCAGATGATCGTACCTGCAAATTACGAGAACACAAGAAAGTTCTATCCCACAAACGATGAGCTTATTCAGGATGTTGCGGTAGCATATCGTGATGTTATAAAGCAGTTCTATGATGCGGGATGCCGCAATCTGCAGTTTGATGATTGCACTTGGGGCGCTATTGTCGGAGATGCGGCAGAACTCAGATACAAGGCACTGGGAATCGAACTTGAAGAGGTAAAGGATCAGCTTCTTAAAGTCAACAACCTTGCACTTGAAGGAAAGCCTGCAGATATGGTCATTACTTCTCACATTTGCAGAGGTAATTATCATTCTACATACTTTACAAGCGGCGCGTATGATACAGTTGCAGATCATGTATTTGCAAGAGAGAATGTTGACGCACTTTTCCTTGAATATGATGATGAGCGTTCAGGCGGCTTTGCACCTCTTTCAAAGGTATCGCCTGATAAGAAAGTAGTACTCGGCCTTATTACAACAAAGTCACCTGTTCTTGAAGACAAAGCTACGGTTATCGCAAGAATTAAAGACGCAGCACAGTATGTGCCTCTTGAAAGACTCTATCTGAGCCCTCAGTGCGGATTTGCTTCATGTGAGATCGGAAACAAACTTACCGAAGAAGAGCAGTGGGCTAAGCTTAAGCTGGTAAAAGAGATCGCAGAAGAAGTTTGGGGCAAATAATTACATTCCTAAATATAAAACAACAGACCGGGGCATTATCAGCTCACGGTCTGTTGTGCTTTTTTAGTTTATTCTAATTCAAAAGAAAACACATCACGAAAAAATAATATTCTTAAGCTTTCTTGTGAGAGGTCCTGTGCCGTAGTCGTAGCGCTGAACCATCATAAGGAAAGTTGTGTTTGTTTCGGGATCGTTTGAGAAGTGTGCTCCAAGCCATCCGTCCCAGCCGTATTCACCTTTGTTGGCAATAAGTGAAGCTTGTCTCGGATCATCAAGAACTCGCATGAGATTTCCGTAGGTGTAGCCTTCAAGTCCCTGCCATTTTTGGAGGTCGTTTTGCTGAGTTTCATTGAGCTTTCCGGATGTAAGGTATTTCACGCTGTTTGGTGTGAGAAGCTGCTTGCCTTCATATGTACCGCCGTTTAAGAGCATCTGTCCGAAGTGCGCATAATCATCTATTGTGGAGAAAAGACCTGCTCCGCCTGATTCAAAAGGATTGATATCGCCGTTATTTCTTATGGCGAGATTGTCGCCGTGATATTCTGAGAGTTTTCCTTTTGCGAATTTGTACGACTTCGCAAGGCGGTCTTTTTTATCGTCGGGAACATAGAAATCGGTGTCTTTCATATCGAGTGGCTCAAGGATTCTTGATCTTACGAAATCACCAAAGCTCATTCCGGAAGCTTTTTCTATTACTGCGCCAAGCACGTCTGCACTTGTGCCGTATTGGAAATGACTTCCGGGAATAAAGTTGAGCGGGATTTTTCCAAGTTCTTCCGCAAATTCCATGGTTGTAACCATTTTATCCGAACCGAGCTTTTTTTCCATCTTGTTCATGAGACAACCGACTTCAACTTCGGAAGCTGTATTAAGTCCGGGATATACCAGTCCTGAAGTCATATTGAGAAGCTCGCGGATTCTCATTTTATTTTCATCGGGAACTTTATGAACCTTGTCTTTGGAAAGATATGTTTGCTTATTGTAGCTGTCGATATAGTTGCCAACGGGTTCGCTGAGGTCAAGGATTCCGTCTTCTATGAGCATCATTGCCGCAGCTGCAGTTATAGGCTTTGACTGTGAGTAAAGTCTGAAGATATTATCGCGGCTTATAGGGATATTTTTTTCTACATCTGCGTAGCCGCTTTTTGCAAAAAATACCTCTTTGCCGTCTTTTATCTCAAGTGCGATAACACCAGCGACTTCCTGATTATCTACAGCTCTGTCCATACATTCCTGAATAAGTTTTAGTTTATCTCTCATATTGCCTTTCCTTTCATGAGCATATCTGACTTTTGTGACGCTTATATCATTGTAATATGAAATACTTATGTCTGCCTATAAGATGTCAATATTATACGGGAGTTTGACAGTTAAATCGCATTAAAAGTAATTGCAGGTCGCACCAGACCTGTATTTTTTTTGTCAAATTTTACATTTTATTATATAGTGATATATAGTGATATATGTTATAATAAGGAC
>JAFZQT010000032.1 GCA_017620235.1 Butyrivibrio sp.
GGAGGTCACCCCAAAGGATGCTCTGTCCGATACTAAGGAATACGTGCTGGCACTCAACAGTAACAGTATCGTTCTCATCGTACTGAGGGTTGAATCTGCCGTCAGCATCCTTAACAGATGTACACTTCTTGAAGACGATGCCCTTAACCTTGCCGTTCTCAGTAAGGATTTCCTTAGGACCCCATCCGCAATTGATCTCTACGCCATCTTCCTCAGCCTCTTCGATCTCTTCATCAGAAGCAGGCATAATGTCTCTTGTCTCAAGACAGAACTGCTTAACGCTCTTAGCACCGCATCTTACAGCACTTCTAGATACGTCGATAGCAACGTTACCACCACCGATAACTACAGCATCGCCCTCAACCTTAAGAGTCTCATCATCAGTAACTGCGTGAAGGAAATCAACAGCTGTTACAACGCCTTCGGCGTCCTCGCCGGGGATTCCGGCTTTTCTTCCGCCCTGGCAACCGATTGCAATATAGAATGCCTTGTAGCCCTGACTTCTAAGCTCATCAAGAGTGATGTCCTTACCAACCTCTACGCCGGTCTTGATCTCAACGCCCATCTCCTTGATGATGTCGATCTCAGCCTGAACAACGTCCTTTTCAAGCTTGTAGGAAGGAATACCGTAAACGAGCATTCCGCCTGCTCTCTCGTTCTTCTCGAAGATTGTAGGCTTGTAGCCTTTTTCTGCAAGATAGAATGCACATGAAAGACCTGCAGGACCACCACCGATGATAGCGATTTTCTCATCAAAGCCGCCGTTAACCTTAGGAATAACCTTCTCAGGAATATAGCGTGTTTCTGCATTAAGATCTCTTGCTGCGATGAATTTCTTTACTTCATCGATAGCAACAGCCTGGTCGATAGTTCCTCTTGTGCAGGCTTCCTCACAACGTCTGTTACAAATGTGTCCGCATACTGCAGGAAGGGGATTGTTCTTCTTAATAAGAGCAAGAGCCTCTGTGTACTTGCCCTGTGCAGCAAGCTTAAGATATCCCTGAACTGCAATATGAGCAGGACAAGCTGTCTTACAGGGAGCTGTACCTGAGTCATAGCAGTTAATTCTGTTATTATCTCTGTAATCCCAGTCCCAATCGTCCTCAGTCCATCTTTTTTCTGTAGGAAGTACGTGCTTAGGATATGTAACCTCTGAACCGTCCTTCTTGCAAAGCTTCTGACCAAGCTTAACAGCACCTGCGGGACAAACCTCTACGCAGCGTCCGCAAGCAACACAATCCTGCTTTGAAACCTTAGCAACATAAGCAGATCTTGAAAGATTGGGTGTGTTATAAAGCTGTGATGTTCTAAGAGCATAACAAACGTTTACTTTACAGTTACAGATAGCGAAAATCTTATTCTCACCATCAATATTTGTGATCTGATGAACGAAGCCGTTATCTTCAGCTTTCTTGAAGATAGCAAGTGCTTCTTCCTTAGTGATATATCTGCCACCCTTACCTGTCTCAACAACGTAATCGGCCATATCACCTACTGCGATACACCAATCCTGCTCGTCATCTGCGCAGCCTTCATCATAGGTCTTACGTGAACGTCTGCATGAGCAGGGGCTTGCTGCATATTTTCCTTCGTATTTATCAAGCCAATGTGAAATCTTCTCAAGTGAGATAGACTCGTTGTTCATTTCAATAGCTTTTTCTACAGGAATAACATGCATTCCGATTCCTGCACCTCCAGGAGGAACAAGCTTTGTTACCTTCTCAAGAGGAAGAGTTGACATGTAATCAAAGAATCTACCCATCTCAGGATGAGCCTCAAGGACTTCCTTGTTCATGTTGGTAAACTCAGCACTTCCGGGAACGTACATAGGAACAAGATACTGCTTCTCATGCTTGTCATTCTCCCAGTTGTACTCAACAAGTCCGGTCCATGCCATGTGATCAAGAAGCTCCTGAAGGTGCTTCTCCTCAATACCGGATATCTTCTTCATCTCCTCGAAGGTCTTAGGCTTTCTTACGCCCATTTTAAGAGCAAGCTCAGCCTCTTCGTCAGAAACGATAGAAGCAAGTCCCCAGTACTCGGGATCATCATTTGTGATCTTCTTGAAGCCAAGCTTCTGAAGGGGTCTGTCTGTGATCATTTTGCCAAGCTTAACGATAGGCTCGCGAAGCTGTGCATCATCCTTCACATAAGAAGGCTTATAGGGTGGTTTTCTTCCCATTTTTTTATCTCCTAACTGCAAAAAATAAGACCGGTTTCATCTATACCACTAACGATGAAATCGATCCTTGGTACTACATAAAAACTCAAAAAGCTCAATAATACTTCTAAAACAAAAGAATTACTAACTATATATAAAATGTGGGGACATATTTTGAATAATGTCCCCACAATACTCAAAACATTTAGTTTTTAGCTCTTGCCATAGCTGCCTGGAAGTCCTTGGTATCGCCGAATACTTCGTGGCTGTAAGGATTAACACCAAGCTTCTTAGCTCTCTTAATGATCTCTGCCATGCAGATAACATTGATTGCAATTGCAAGGATAGCTACAAAGCCCTGCATTCTGGGATCAGCTGTGATGCCCATGCTTGCGATAATTTCGTTTGCCTGAGCTGACTTGCCGGCACCGGAATTATAAAGTGCAATAGCTTTGTCGTAAAGGTCCATTGTTGTAATGCCTGCTTCTGTTGCTCCGCCGTAAACTGAAGGAAGAGCTGCTGCAAATCTGCTGCTAAGCTGGAATGCGGGAACTACCTGCGCCCACATGCACCAAATTGCAAGTGTGTTTGCTCTGTTCTGAATCCATGCACCCTTGTTCCAGAATGCATTAGCAAATGTTGGAGCAAGAAGAAGTGCAACACCGCAATACCATGAGTGTGTAGGAAGGTTGAGATATGTATACTCAAAGTTCCATACATCATATGCAATGATGAACCATACTGTCATATCGGGCCAGAGCATATCTGACTCGTTCTTATCGTTAGATGTGTAAAGGTGAACGCAACCTGTCATACAGAAGATATTGATCATACCTGCAAGAGCGTTAACAACGTTCCACCATCCACCGTAGATGAATACACCTTCGTTTGATGCCCACCAAGCACCTGTAAGGTCGCCTGTGATACCAAATGCTGCAAGTGCAGACTCCATATCAGATACGTTAGCGATCATGATATTAGCTGCAACGATGAGCCAAGGGAACCATGCAAACCATTTTTCTTTGCCGATACCCCATTTGTACTTGATCATCATAAAGCCTACGCAACCGATATCTGCTGCATAAAGCTTAAAGTAGTGGAACC